>CAYNZI010000358.1:0-3695 GCA_964401565.1 uncultured Spongiibacteraceae bacterium | reverse complement strand
ACAACCAATGGCGTCCACCGGTCAATATGATTGAAAGTAGTATCGACCCGGCGATCAAGGCGGAGCTCGAAAGTCGCGGTCACACATTTTATGTTCGTCCTTACGGGGGTTCTAGCCAGGTGATTAGGGCATCGGCTACTGGAGGTTTTGACGCGTCGGCAGAACCAAGAATTGTTAAACGCAACATGCCACAATAGTCATTGTCGGCGCATGATGACGCTATTGTTATGCTCTTACCGGATGTTTGTTGAGTTTTCTTTGCAGTGTTCGTCGGTGCATGTCGAGGGCTCGTGCGGTCGCTGAAATATTGCCGTTGTTTTCATTGAGCACTTTTTGGATGTGCTCCCATTCTAACCGATCAACTGATGGGCGTTTTTCCGGAATTGTCGCTTCAGTGTCACCCTCGTTATTGGCGAAGGCGGACAAAATTTCAGCCGTGGTTGCCGGTTTGCACAAATAATTTGTCGCGCCTAGTTTTACCGCCTCGACCGCCGTGGCGACACTGGAGTAGCCGGTGAGCATGACAATTTCCAGATCGGGTTGTAATTGTTTTAGTTTTGGAATCAGCGTTAACCCGGAAACACCTTGCATTTTTAAGTCAACAATCGCCTTGTCGAAAGGCTGTTCTTTGGCCAGCGCAATGGCGTCGATATCGTTGTGCGCTGACAGGGTAGTGAATCCTCGTCGTTGTAATGCGCGTGCTAGTACCAGGGTGAATGACTCGTCGTCATCGATGAGCAAGAATCTATCCATAGTGTTTACTATTTTGCGTTGTGGGCGTGTCGTTTAGTGGCAGGCTGATTTGTGCGACGGTTCCTCCGTCTGGGTGATTATGGAGTTCAATAGTGCCGTTGTAACGATTGATGGTAGCGTGAGTCAGGAATAAACCGAGCCCCAATCCTTTGCCTTTTGTTGTAACGAAAGGTTTGCCGAGTTGTTCTGTCATCTCGAGAGGAATGCCGGGGCCGTGATCACGGATGGTGATAAGGAGGGTGTCGTGCTCGCAATAAATCCTTATTTCGATGTTGTCGGCACAGGCATCCGCCGCATTGTTGAGCAAATTGGTGATTGTTTGTTCGAGTGTCGGGTCGACGTCGAGGCTGTTCGATTGGCAACTTTCATCAATGTCGACAATGCAGCTTGAATCGGGTCGTATCACCTGCCAGTGCTCTAACAGCTGCTGTATATAGGTTGCAATTATGGTTGTTTCTTTCACGCCATGGCTGTGCGCTTCTGCGGTTGATACCAGGCCTTGCAAAATCTGTCGACAACTGTCGACCTGTGCTTTCAATAGTTTCAGGTCGTCGCTCAGGGGTTGTTGCGAGTATTCTTGCTCCATTTCATCTAGCAATACGGTCATTGTTGCCAGCGGTGTACCCAGCTCATGAGCGGTACCCGCTGCGAGGGTGGCGACCGCCAATACTTGTTCATCTAAGAGTCGATTTTCACGACTGATAACTCTGACGTTTTCCTGTTGGCGCAGGGCATTCGCCATTTTGACGACAAAGTAGGTGATCAATACGGTGCTCAGGGCGAACGTAAACCACATACCAAGAATATGAAGATTAAAGCCGCCATCGCTGTGTTGGTGGCTGGGTGAGGGTTGAAAGTCGGGTAGTGGCTGGTAAAAAAACAGCATAAGGCTGTAAGCTAGCAGCGATAAACCGGCGATAATCCAGGTGAACCTCCAGGGTAGAATTGCCGCCGAGATGGTCAGCGGAACCAGGTAATAAGAAACAAAGGGATTGGTGGCACCACCGCTGAAGTAGAGCAGGGCGGTTAAGCCGGTGATGTCGATCAGCAGTTGGCAAAAGTATTCGAGGTCAGTAACGGGCCATGGTTGTCGCAGGCGCCAGTATGTCATCAGCGTTAACAGGGTAAATAGAGTTAGCATTACCAGGTGCACAGGGTGTACTAGGTCTGCATGGGTCGCTAGGTAGGCATATATCAGTGCCGACAACAGCACGGCGATAAAAATCAACCGTATGGTGGCTAACCGTCGCAGGTTGGATACGGAAGCGGTTAATGACAGTGTCGGAAAATTTGGCATTGCGGTGTCAGTGTCATCACATTAACGGAATATAAGTCAGGCTCAATGATCCATTGTAGCCCAGCTAAGGTGTTATGGGTGATCTATCCACTGCGTGTATTGATGGGTTAACGTCGTGATGTTTCAGCGTTATTGTTAACGAAGCGTCACTTATTACTCGAGTGTATGCAGCAGGCGTAGTGTCGTGTGTTTGGAACGCGTATACAGTTGGCCCAGATCTCCTAGCGGCAGCATGGCATCGGCATTGAAGATAATGCCGATCACGCCGGCAGCAACTACATCGAGTTCTGCCATGTCGAACATTACAGAATATGAAATTCTCTGGAATAACATCACTATATCGATCATCCATATCCGTAATTGGCACGGCGGCGATATTGATCATATTGAGGTCAGGTCAGTTTCACCGGAAAGAGCATCTCTACCAATCACCGAAATAGGTTACAAATCCCATTTTCATTACAGGGAATAGCTGTCTGGATATAACGATCCAGTTTCGCTATATTTATGATGTGGTCTTCGTGAATATCATAAGTATTATATAACTATATGATATACAAAGAATTATATTGTATAAAAAATAAACTATATGTCGTATAATTGTAATATATTATGTCGTAAGTTTGTAAGGTAGTGGTTATGGCGCTAAATACACTGAAGAGTAAAATGAGCTACAGGATCGGTCGGAGTAAGGGTAATGTCTTTACGCCGGGGGACTTCTTTGACCTGTCAGATCGTGATCAGGTTGGCCGCATCTTGCGTTTTCTGGTTGCTGACGGTGCGCTCATCAAGTTCGGGCAGGGGCTTTATGCCAAAGCCCGCCGCTCTTCTTTGACCGGCAAGCTCATTCCTGTTGCTTCGCTGCCCGTACTGGCAGAAGAAGCTCTGGTTAATAAGCTCAAGGTCAAGGTTGTACCCTCCAGGGCGCTAGAGCGCTATAACAGCGGTGAATCCACACAAGTACCGACAGGTCGCGTCATCGCAGTCAAAGGGCGCGTTAGCCGGAAAATGGCCTATAACGGAAAAACCATAAAGTTTGAATATGTCGCTTGATCTTGAAACCATTAATGAAATTGCTATCGAGCTGGGCATTGATCCGGCTTTTGTCGAAAAAGACTGGTACTCGGTTCAGGTCTTGAAGGCGATCAGCGCCTATAGCCATGAGGCTATTACGACGATATTTTCCGGCGGTACAAGCCTGTCCAAAGGTTATGGCTTGCTCCAGCGCTTTTCCGAGGATCTGGATTTTCGGGCGCGTTATGATTTTGACGAGCCGGAAAAGCGCAATAAACCCACCCGCCGAGCTTTTCGAAAAGGGATTATGGGTGCGGTTGCTGAAATTGACGGCATTACGTTTGATAACGCAAAGCTTGATGCCGGAGGTAATTATTTCAAATTCCCGCTCAGCTACACGCAACAATTTGATTTACCGTCTTCGATGCGGACAGAGCTGCAAGTCGAGTTCAGCTTTACCCAGCCCCCCCCTCCGGCCTCGGGAATCACTAAGCTCAATTCAGACTGGCAGCACAGCGATAACGCTGGATCATTTGTTCAAGCCTTGGCTGAGCAGGGATATAAGCATTTAGAATTCTATATCGACTATGCGATGCCCTCTTCAGAAGGATGGCTTAAAACAGTTCGCAAA
>CAYNZI010000357.1:0-3696 GCA_964401565.1 uncultured Spongiibacteraceae bacterium | reverse complement strand
AGTGCTGCACTCGCCACCTGTCCTGACTCAAGTGCCGCCACTAGAGCCGCTTCGTCAATGAGAGGGCCACGCGCAACATTGATCACCCTTACGCCTCGCTTACAAGACGATAGGACCTCAGCATTAAGCATGTGCTTGTTCTGATCAGTTAAAGCGCAAGTGATTACTATAAAATCAGCTTCATCGAGCCGCTGCGGCCACTCTGACATATCGTAATCAGCTACCGACTCCTTTTTTGCATAGGGATCATAAACTGTAACATTCACTCCAAACGCTGCTATTTTACGAGCACACGCCTGCCCAATACTCCCGAAGCCAGCTAAGGCAACACGTTTACCAGTAAGCGACATACCCGCAGGTTTGGGCCAATTTCCCGATCTTACTCCACGATCTATTCTAAACAGATCACGAGCCAAACCCAATAGATACCCCATTGCTACGTCTGATACCTCTTCACCAAACATACCAGGAGTGTTGGGTACTTTCAATCCTAGTTGATCAGCCGCATCAAAATCTATATTATCAATTCCCACCCCCCACTTCACAACGGCTGTAAGTTTCCCTGCCAACCCAGCCTCAAAAATACGGCTATTTGTCATATCATCCCCAATAATCCAGCCATCATATTGAGGTAATAGCTCCACCAGTTCCTCCTCTGACATTACCTGTTTCATAGGGGGGCATTCACATATCATTTCGTATTTCTCGAATTCGGCAACAAATTTATCAATAGCTCCACGCATTGGCGGACATGTACATAGTATCTTTTTCATATAATAGTTTTTTTGATTGGGTGTTGTTACTTTGGATAAAAATATCGCTCTTTTTCCTTTCGAGATAGGTTTCTCCCCCCCATCGAAATTTGATCACTGAGTAGGTAACAATTGATATTTCGCCATAGCTTCAGTTAGATCCCATTCTTCCTGGGTATCTATATCGCACGACTCAAACTTGGGTGAAACATACATTGCTGGACTGCTACCAATACGAGCATGTGTATTCTCAAAACTTTCTTTCGTGAACAAATAGAGATTTGAATTTTCTTCATACCACGGTTCAAGTTCCTGAGTCGGTATTAAATTTGCGGGGTCATGATTTACGGGTGTCATATCTTCACGATAGAAACGCGTTTGTATTTTATTAACCGTGAAGAGACTATCACACAGACCAGCCTTAAGCTCCTTATTAAAACTGCTCAAAGCGCCTATAATTGTTGGAGCCGACAACAATGGGTTCGTAGTGTGTGTCATTAGATAGCAATCGGCCTCAACATTATTCAGATCATCTTTGATGATTGTATTCATACTTACTTCATCGCCACAAATTTCCGGCCTCCGGTCACGAATCGACACCCGATCAGATTCGACGTATCCAGAATCAGCGAGTTCTTTCCTTGCATCAGTGTTGATTATTATTTGGTCAATCTCATCAATTGAAATCAATGTGTCAAGTATCCAACGATAGAGTGGTCGCCCAGCAAATTTACGAAAGTTTTTCCCTGGAACGCGTGCACTGTGAGCCTTCATTGGGAGTAGAGCTATTGTTTTCATTTGATATTATTCGGTTGTTTTTGTGTATTGTCACAGGCACTCTAGACTAGAATCCAAGGGCACTCAAATAAGATATATTACCGTGAAATCCTGTGTCGGAAAACCGAGTAGGTCACGTATTAATATGCGTTATAAAAACAAGACTCTTGCCCAGTTTTCCTGCGCATCATTTTAAATCAACCAAACGTTCTTTACAAGAGAAAATTGCGCCGGAATGAGAGTTATAAATACAAAGCAATTATCTTCTGGGTCATTATATTAACATTCTCACTAATTGAAAAAAACCACTCTGCGAGAGCAAGTAGTATAAGTCCGATGAAAGGGACTATTGAGGAATGCATCTCAAAGCGCAGTCTCGATGTTTTGAATATGCGGTAACTAAAAAAGGCCGCATACGCAGCGTAAAAGATACAGCCTAGTAAAATTGAGCCGGCAAAGCCGACACCACCATAGCGGGGTCCGAGATACAAGCTGGCGGTTATGGTTATAATTCCTTGGATGCCGTTGGCCCAATGCCAGATAATTCGATTCGTTGTACTATAAAGCTGAATGTGACTCGCTCCAAAACGTTGGATAAAATATGCAAAACCAATCAAATACCATAGTAATGGATTTGGAAAACTTACGTTAGCATCAATAGATACTAAAAGAGCATGGCCGAAGCCTGATAATGCACCAAAACCAAGCAGATAAACCGTATAGCTTAACAGCATGCCTCGTTTTGAAATTTGCGTCAGACGAACCTCATCTCCTTGTGCTCTCAAACGATTTAACAATGGTAGCTTACTGTAATAAGGCGCACGAGAAAATTGATCGACGGTATCGATTAATCTTAACGCCAAAAGATAGCTTGAGACATAAGAGCCCGTTGCAAATTGGGCATAAATAATTCCTAGAGACTGCTGTGTTACAGAGCCGCCAACTTGCCCTAAGCCGGATCGCCAAGATCGTGACCAAGCCATTTTTAATACGGAATGTTTTAATGGTTGCTTTGACCATTGAGAGAATCCCCCCCCCGATACCCAATGAGATAGCCGCCAAGAGCGAATAATACTAAAAGCCATCCAGACTTGATTGACAAAAATGACCGCAACCAGACTAGGACGAACTAGTAGCACGATTACCATAGAAACGATTTTGCCTATATTAAAAAGCGCTTGCCACCTCTGGGACAGGGCAACGTAATTGGCACCTAGAAGATATGCATTATAGCCATTCCGGTTAACTCCAATAGCACTTACCACGACTATTAAAGCCCAGCCAATCCACGCTTCATTTCCATTTTCTAGGCGCCCAATCGGCACGAGCATAAGTAGTGTGCCCACTATGCCTAGAAAGAACAGCGTCCACAATGAAAGCCATTCATTGATTCGCCTCATGGAACCACAAATGGCTTCTAGGCTCTCTTGGTTTTTTCCAATTTCATTAATGTCCTCCGACTGTTTCGCATCAACTAAGTCGCCCATGTTTTCAACTCGGCAACCGGCAAGTGCGTAGCCGATTAAACGTACAAAGGTAGGCTGAAAGCCAAGCTGAAAAAGAGCCTGAAAGCCAATAATCGTGGCAAAAAGGTAATAAACCGCGATCTCATTTTCGCTTAAGCTGGTCAGGACTAGCGGAAGTGCTGCGATGAGCCCCAGAGATTGAGTTCCCAAACTTGCCCATGTTGTAAATGTAGGCGAATTCCAAAGTTTTTTTATCACGTTAGGTTGTTATTACTACGATGTTAAGAAGGAAAGTCACCACTAAATAAAGCGCCCCACGGCAAGCCCTCGATCTTTAGTTAGAACTCCACCTCACAAAGGAGGGTGCCTAAAAACACCTAACGGGTTAATATTTCAACCATGATGCTGGACATTGCAATGAGCATCAGCGCTTCTGAAGAAGCTATCGATGTTTTACAATCCTGAGAGGGCCTCCTAAACTTTGAGTGATGCGTGATCGAGGATATCGCGTCCATCGAAGATGTAGGCGGGTTTGAACATGCTGTTGAGCAGCTTGGTAAAATCTACTTCACGGAACTCATCCCACTCGGTGAGCACGGCGACGTATTCTAGCTCTTGCTTGATTAAACTGACCGGGACACGGGGATCAGAAATGGGGTCAGGCAGAGAAATGACGCATTTCTCGCTGTGGGAAGGGAAGT
>CAYNZI010000356.1:0-3704 GCA_964401565.1 uncultured Spongiibacteraceae bacterium | reverse complement strand
ATCGCCGATTGAGGATACAGCACTAAGAAAATAGTTCTCATCCTGTGCGGTCGTCAACGGCAGTGAAGGGAATAGGCCCGTAATTCGCCCGAGCGGTGAGTGGTCATAACCCGACACGAACGTGGCCCACAGCCTCATCGACAAGCGTTGCCCGGTATCACGCGCCAGATGTAGGGCGACACCAAAGTCGAGATCATCGAGCCTATTGTCGTTTTGGGTTAGCGCTCGCTTATTTCGCGACAAACGCCGTTTCATCTGTTCTTGCCAGTCAGGTGTCATGAACGGCAGTACTTTTTTAGGAGCGCCGAGAATACGGAAAGAATCATCCAGCGGATCAATGGTTTGGCGCATTTCCAGCAAATCCGCGCCAATGGCCGCGACATTAGGGGTTCTCTCAGAATTTATACTATGTGGAACGCTCGTCATTTAGCCACCTGTACCTGAGTCGTGTCTGTTTTGGCCTGCAGAGGGCGCATGCCATAAATTATCAACGCGCCCGATATCAGAGCCAGCACAAGGCAGCCCACCCAAACCCAACCACCAAATTGGGTGAAGATGAAAACACCCAGAATTGGCCCTATTGCATTGCCACTTGAAAATGATGCCTGATTGGCACTGATATAGACACTGCGAACCTCAACCGGAAAACGGGCGGGATAAGCAAACATTGTCGGGCCACTTGTCATCAGTCCACCTACAATAATGACAGCACTGATGATTAGCCCTATCTGGCTACCAAGGGTGATTCCAAATGATGCTATGCCAAGGCACAAAACAGTGGTGCCTATTGCGGCGGGAATCCACACTGGATAGTGGCGAACAATAGCGCTTATTTTCAGCTCAAAGCAGATCAACACAAACGCATAGACCGATAGCAAGGACGAATAAGTGGCTAGCGGCATGCCTTGGTTTTCGATGGCCAGCGGCAAAACTGCGTATAATTGGATATAAACAATTGAGCTGAGAAACATTGCCATAAGGAACGCTATGAACCGGAAGTCTCTCTTTAGCTGGTGCCAGCCGGAGGTTTGAACGGTGGTAGAGCCTTCCACGATCTCAGCCTTATCAGGGCGGATGTCGGGGATTTTGATGAAGGCGATCATGGCATAAGCTAGGCTGGCGGCTGCATTGAACCAAAACACCCATGCCCAGTCGACTTGGGATAAGATCGTAGCAAGTACAGGGCCAATAACGCCGCCAAGGTTGAGCGCCACACGCAACATCGAGAACCCCATCACCTGATTATCAGGTGGGAAATTGTGGCTGAGAATGTTGGCAGCAGCTGGGCGGTACATTTGAGCAAAGAAACCAGTCAGAGCAATCGCTAGTACCCAAACTATCTCTGGTTTGTCCGGTTGCACCAAAAAAGGCACCAGTGCGACGCTGCCTGCCATCAGAATTCCGGACACGGCAATCGTGTTCCGGTCCCCGATCCGTTGCGTCATGGCGGGAGCGGCTAGCGTGCCAAGGATTGATCCGCCTGACAAGATGGCAAGCCCCCAGCCAGCTAACAAGACGTTAAATCCCATCGCTAACATGAAGACAATGATATAAGCTTGAATGAAATAACCCAGCTGATTTACGAAGGCTCCGAACAGGAGATAACGCACAGCAGGCGTGGTTTCTTTCAGAGTTTGCAAAACCGAATGGTTAGGTTTGGTATTTGTCATGAGGGAAATTTCTTTGCTAAAGGGTTATCTGTAGGGTGGCGTAGCTGAACGCGCGCAACTTGCCGGCCTAGATTTGCAGGATCATGAGCCTCCGTTGCCGTCTTTAGTGCTGCCGCTATTGGAGCAAGATGTCTAGATGAAAACCCGATGTCGTCAGAGTCGGGAAAATTGATATAGGACTGATCAGTCATG
This sequence comes from uncultured Spongiibacteraceae bacterium, assembly GCA_964401565.1. GTDB lineage: Bacteria > Pseudomonadota > Gammaproteobacteria > Pseudomonadales > Dasaniaceae > Oceanicoccus. The sequence goes on along the minus strand of CAYNZI010000356.1, from coordinate 1,842 downwards.
CAGGCCCCGGCAATCCCATCCAGCGCACCGACCCAGTCCAGCTGGATATTCACGTTGGAAGCAGTGGCGTCGTTACTCCAGGAAGTGTCGAATGATGACAAATAGATCGCATTGCGCCCTCCTGCGCAGGACTTCGCAGCTGAAAATTGACTAATCTGGCCACCCCAAGCAAAAAGCCCGAACCCTGCGCCATCGGGATTGGTCGTGGGCGTCCAGATTGCCAAGTGATCAAACATAGCCTGTAGGCAGGCCGCACCGGCTTGACGTTTGGCAAAACGGCTCTTGATACGAAAACATCCACCTGAGGTCACGTGTTTGGCACCAGCCATAGCAGAAAAATAATTCTGGTCCTTTTGTTTCCAACTGGGGTGTCGTGTCAGCGATCCAAAGTGTCGCGCAATCGTGTCTGTATCGTCCCCCAGAAATTGACCTGATAGCGTGACACAACGGGTCATGTCGGTGCCTGTTACATTGGCACCGACCCGCATCGACAGGTTATCGGGGGCCGAAATTAGCAACGCTTCGAGCTTGCCCAGCAACGCACGACCTTCAGTAGCATCCCATGTGGCAGAAAAACTGGTGACGGGAACGGTCGGGTAGGTTTTCAGCACCATCCTAGTCACGGCCCCGAACCAACCGCCGCCTGCTCCGCGCAAAAGACGCATCAGCGCAGGGTCGCTCTGATCGTTTACCTGAAGTACCCGCCCTCCAAATGTGCATAGCTCAACCGCGACGATGGCGTCACAGGTCAGCCCATAGAGCCGAGAGGTATAGGCCGCTCCGCCCCCAAGGGCGAGACCGACGACGCCTACATCCTGATTAGTGCCAGTGGAAACGGCGCGACCGTGAGGGCGTAAAATGTCGTTTAGTTGGGCCACGCGAACGCCGCCACCGACCGTCACATGTGTTGTCTCCGGGTCGTATCTGACTTCATCAAAGGCCCCCAAATGCACGACCATCTCTCCGCTGAGTGATCGGCCTTCGAAATCGTGACCGGTGGCGTGTAGGCTAACAGATTGACGACGCTCTACGCATTGAGCAAAAATTGTCACCAGATCTTTGGTGGTAGATGGGTAAAGTATCTGGGCAGCATCTACTGGCATTGCAGCTTCATTATATGGCTGGACCTGTGCGGCCGAGTTTACCTGTTTGAGGATGTTCATTTGACTTCTTTCAAAAAGATACGCCACAAGAATGTACTGGTGTAAATCTCTTCCATTCTTCCCGCAGCACTATATGGCCTTCGGCGTCAAGGTCAGGTGTACTGCGGCACTCGCCCGCAATAACCTTGCTGGCTCGGTCTACCATGCTGTAAGTGAAGTGCAGGACACCATTGTCGGCCACAACTCCGGACAGGCACCCAAAGATTATATCTGCCCCGCTAAAGGACCCGCGCAGGATATTTCCTTCCTGAATATATTGTGCGATTGGCGCTACTGGAATGTCGCTACGTGTAAAACGCCGACCGTTATAGTCAAACTTCATCTGGGTAGATGCCTCATTCTTATAGGTAATTTGGATTGCGCCGATTGCTTGACGAGATAGCGCCTGTACGGCGTCAACTGTTGGGCCGACTGTGGTCACTGACCCAAGACGATCCCATGATGAAGTGGGCACAGGCGCAGCATCACCAGGTTTGGCACTGATGTCACAATACACTATTCCCGGTTTATCGAGGGTGGGCTGATCGTAGGTTATATCCTGTATTGTGCCGCCTTGGCCTGCTAGAAATTGCACCATTGCGGTCTGTTGCGCACTCGGTGGCAACGGCGGCGTGTTTTCACCACGCATCAGCCGATGACACATGTCAACGATATCGAACTCATACGCGCTGCAGATCCG
>CAYNZI010000355.1:0-3706 GCA_964401565.1 uncultured Spongiibacteraceae bacterium | reverse complement strand
GAAGATTAACGAGGCCTAGGCGATTTTAATAGATGGGCTTGGTTTGGCGCTTACGAAGCAAAAACCCCAAGCTTGCGATAGCGAGTATTCGTCCAATCAGTAACATTCCAATTACCCTTATTGTGTACATTCATTAAATTTAATGGTGGGCCGTGTTTTCCGCCGAGTATTGGTGGATCCAGAACACTATGAGTTGCTGGCTGGCTGGCTGAGGCTTAAGCGTCGAGCAGCCTTTGTAACACTTCTCTCCTCCAGTAGAACCTCTAGAGCAATCAACAATTTAAAATCTATCTTGCGTAGCTCTTCGTACATACGTTTGCTGCCCCGTGATACTGACCCGTCAAATATCCTGGATAGGTGCACCGCGCCGTGCCCTAGGACCTCGAAGAGACCGCTGTCCACAGACAACCATTCTCATCTAGAACCCAATGAGTATCCATATGACATATATAGCTGTAATTGATAGATCAATGCTATCAATTCATAAGAAGCTGTTATGCTTCCACATCTACATTGAATGAGCGGCGGAAAAAAATTGAAACAGTATCTTTCATATGCGAGTAAGACTTGGGTGTTAATCGTATCGTTCGCACTTACCTTTATTCTTATCGTATTTGCGTTCCCAGCACTGCCGATCAATGGGGAGTTACTTGACCTAAAACCCGGGTACACTTTTCAGGAAGTCGTTGCCGAGATGGAAATTTACGGCGAATCGGGCCGTGCCGTTTATGCATGGGCGAGCCCCACGCTCGACACTTTTTTCCCGATTGTATATGTCACTTTTTTTGCGGGACTGATCTATCGATGCCGACCCACAGAATCATTATGGTGGTTAGCACTTCTCCCTATCGTGGCAGGTCTGTGGGATCTCGCTGAGAACGCCCAGATTACGACCATGCTGCTGCAATACCCCGACATATCATCAACACAAGTTGATACGGCCTCATTCTTTACAATAGTTAAGGGATATATGGGAATGATTTATCAGTCGCTGGGAGTCCTACTATTACTAGTCAGCCTCATTAGGGCCGGCATTGGAAAGTTCCGTTCATCTTAGCAGCCCTCTGGACATATAGCGCTGAGTGACGGGGGACGTTAAAGCAACGTTTCAATCTGCCCCGCCTGTACATTTTTTTAAACGGCTACATTTTTTCTTCACTAATTACAGTCTTTGAAATCCAAGATGCCTTCTCTGTAAAACACCCCCATGCCCAACCCGCCCAACGAATAAGTTGTGTCGACAGCCATAATGACCACAGCAACATCACCGCACGATAAGCCAATATTGGAACACTTATAACAGTGACTGTTGGAAAACCTTCAGATGCTCCTGCAATATCTTGATAGTAGTTATAAAAATGACTACCGCTACCATTGCCAACGACTTTCATTTCCGGGTTAGACAATAACCCCATCGGAATTGCTGCGACCATGCACAGAACTGCAAACCCGACCCAAGCCACAATGGCACATTGCATCATATTGAATCTAAACCTCGACATCGTCTTAGGAATTATCAGCTGCTTTCTGGCTGCGAGGATAAAAAACATGACAGCAATCACCAATACGCCGTAACCATTCACCGTGGACAACCCCACGCCTAATAACAACCAACCCGTCATAGCGATGGGCATCTGAAAAGCTAACGCACTCGCTATTCGAGGCAGCGCAAGCGCACCCAACACAATCACGCACAACATCCCCCAGTAGAGCATGGCAGGCCCGATTGGAGGACCATTAAGGTACAGCGGCCAACGATCTCGAGGTAAGTTATATTGAACCCTGACGTTTGTTGCGCCACCTGGAAGGAGCACTTCAGGACTATGGCTGATCAGACTCATATCAGTTAATGACTGGAACTCGATAACAACCGATTGCGAACCCGGTTGTAGTGGAATTTTCACATCACTCCCAGATGGGGTATTCATTGCTCGGCCATCAATATTGAATCTTAAAACTTCTGTATTGTCAGGCAGCGTCACTGTGTAGTTAGTACCAAGGCTCGATCGAATTTCCAGCGTTAATGTCGAACGCTGAAGCTTGCTACCCGCCTCCACATGTAATAATGCGCTTTCAACAGTGTGCGTATCACCAGCAACGCCTTCAGGCTTTCTCACATTAACAACTAACACCTCAGTAGGCCATGGTTTGAATACAGGCTCAAAAGCATTTGCATACTCATTGGGTTTTATCGGAGGTATACCCTCGTAATTCAATCGCCAAAGCGAAGAGGGCGTGAACGCCCACTCCTCGATGTAAGCAGTCCCGTCTGATGCCTTGAGCTGTAGCTGCTCGGCAGGCTCGATCGTGGACTGCCAAGATACTTCTCTCTGACGATGTCCCAACTGAACAACAATTTCTCCATTCTTGACAGCGCCCATATCCTTTAATAGTTTTTCATTGGGAATGAGTTTTATAGGTAAGGAAATGGCGCCTTGTTTTGGCGAAATACGTTGCACGGTTGTTTCAACATTCCATTTTTTTCCGAATACAAAGTGACGCCTCACACTCACAAATGCCGGTGCAGAGTCAGCCTTGAGCGTATCGGTTTTCTGCGTTGCGTTCTTGTCCATTGCCCTCAGCGTCAGCGTACCGTTTCTCACCCGGCCATCAATAAGGCCTTCCACGATCCAGTCGGGCGCAGACACCTTCATATTGTGGATAGCGATCGGCAAATTAACCGTGGCCTGATCGGCAATGATTTTACCTTTCACACTGATCAAGTGATGCCCTTTAGACAAACGAACATAGAGACTGTCTTGGTCTTTACGAAGTGGCAACCACTGCCCTTTCTCACTGACAAGTTCTAGCGCCCAGGTGCCATGACTTCGCGGTAAGGGTAATGCTATATCGGCATCGACATAGGCATTAAATTGAATAGTTATATCACTACCGTTCACAGCGATTCGCCCATCATTAAGGCTAGCGCAACTAGGCAGACAGTCGGGTGCTTTGGTTAGCCGTTGCTCCAAAGTATCCATAAGATATTTAGGAGGATAATCCTCAGCCATTATCTTCGGACTGCTCGCCAGCCCGAGCAACATAACAAGCCCCATGCCCAATACAGCAGCGGGAGCTCCTGTCGAGCCGATACTCCCCGTCGCTTTGAATTGACTTAAACGGGCAAGGCGTATGATGACTATCCCGGCATACAGCGCAACAAGAAAGACAGATATCACTCGCCAGACTGATGTTGCCAATGGCGTGCTGTAAAAAATAGAAAGTGTTTGGCTCGCCGATACCGGACCAGTAGATTCAAATCCTACAGAGCTCCACGTCCAGGTAGGTAATCCCGGTCCTGTTTGAACCCGGTCATTTTCCGTCACTTGATAGAGGCTCTGTTCTCGCTTGCTAACGGTAACAATTTTTCCTTCAATATGCGTGCTTGTTGCTACTGCCGATTTACGTACCATGCTCGCTCTATCGGCCATTAGCATCGCAGGTGCCGACGCAACCTGAGAGAAAGAACTTTCATAACGGTTTTGGTTATAGGTGCCAATTTCAGCGTGCTCAAGCGATGGATAAATGGCAAGACGGAAAGTGCTCACGGCAAAGGTAATAACTGACAAAGCTAATGCCACACCTAATACCACACCCAAGCTGCGGAGCATGGATTTTATTTTTCCTGATACAACCGGTAATAGCGCAATCACTATCAACAACAATGGAATAATCAGTAACGGGGTGCCCGGCTCGTGCAGCGCAA
>CAYNZI010000354.1:0-3708 GCA_964401565.1 uncultured Spongiibacteraceae bacterium | reverse complement strand
TCCCGTAAATATGAACTTGCCGATAAATGGCTAGAATTGGTTTGAGGGATTGGGCAGTGGCTTATTTTCTGATTCTTCATTATTCCCCCAAAGATGATTTTTTGGATATATGGTGGATATACGAATGAACAGTAAAATATTGATCTTGAAAGAGGTCACAGAATATCCTAAGTTAGTTGAGAAGATAGCTTACGACCTTCCCAAAACCCCATCTGGGGATTTGGGAAATGAGTTAGTGGGTTATGGTGGGCTAATGGTATATTCATCATCTCTATTGGCCGCATGTAACTGATGCGCCATCAGCACTGCCAGCAGGACGCCCAGGGTAATGGATAAAAAACAGCTCACAGAAACGGACATTATTACCAAGTTCATCATGCCGGCTATTGAGAATTCCGGCTGGGATTCTATGTTACAAATTCGCCAAGAGGTGAAACTGCGCGATGGCAAGGTGATTGTGCGTGGCCAGTTGGGTGTGCGCACAACAGTCAAGTCCGCTGATATTGTTCTCTACCTCAAGCCCGATGTCGCGCTGGCGGTAGTCGAGGCTAAAGCTAATAAACATGAAATTGGCAAGGGCATGCAGCAGGGGCTCGATTACGCTCGCCTTTTAGATGTGCCATTCATTTTTGCCAGTAACGGCGATGGCTTTATTTTCCATGATAAAACCGCCGCCAAAGGCCAACCCGTTGAAACTGAAATTAGTCTAGAAGACTTCCCCAGTCCAGAACGGCTATGGCAAAAGCTACGAGTTTATAAGGGTTACACCGATGAACAGGAGTCGTTGGCCACCCAAGATTTTTATGATGACGGCACCGATAAAAGGCCGCGCTATTATCAGTTGCAGGCCATCAATAAATCCACCGAAGCCATCTCTCGGGGCGAGAACCGTATTTTGTTGGTGATGGCCACCGGCGTCGGTAAAACCTATACCGCTTTCCAGATTGCATGGCGCTTATGGAAAGCGAAAAAAAAGCAGCGCATTCTGTTTTTGGCTGATCGCAATGTATTGATCGACGACCCCAAGAGAAAAGACTTTCTGCCGTTCGGCGATAACATGACCAAAATCACGGGTCGCACCGTGGACCCAGCCTACCAAGTCCATTTAGGCATATATCAAGCCTTAACCGGCCCCGAAGAGCATCAAAAAGCCTTTAAACAAGTGTCGCCAGACTTCTTTGATTTAATCATTATTGATGAGTGCCATCGCGGTAGCGCCTCTGAAGACAGTGCTTGGCGTGAAATTCTCGAATACTTTGATTCAGCCACACAAATAGGTTTGACGGCCACGCCGAAAGAAACCGAAGATGTGTCCAATATCGATTACTTCGGTGATCCTGTGTATACCTATTCCTTAAAAGAGGGTATCGAAGACGGTTTTTTATCCCCTTATAAAGTGGTTCGCGTTGATCTCGATGTCGACTTGCAAGGTTGGCGTCCAGAAGACGGCCAGGTGGATAACAACGGCGAAATCATCAAAGACCGCATCTACAACCAAAAAGACTTTGATAGAACTTTAGTCATTGATGAGCGCACAGACCTGGTGGCTCAAACCATTACCGCCTATTTACAGCGCACCGACCCGATGGCGAAAACGATTGTCTTCTGTAATGACATAAACCATGCGGACCGTATGCGGCGGGCATTGGTTAACCTGAATCCCGAACAGGTCAAAAAGAACGATAAATACGTGATGAAAATCACCGGTGATGACAAGCTGGGCAAAGATCAATTATTCAACTTCATGGACCCGAAGAAGGCTTACCCGGTTATCGCCACCACCTCTGAATTGATGAGTACGGGGGTCGACGCTAAAACCTGCAAGCTGATTGTATTGGACCAAAACATACAATTCATGACCAAGTTCAAACAAATCATCGGCCGTGGCACCCGTATCGATGACAAATTCAACAAACTCTGGTTTACCATTCTCGACTTCAAAAAGGCCACCGAACTGTTTGCCGATGAAGCCTTCGATGGCCCCGCAGAAAAAATCATGGTTAGTAAATCGAGTGAGATTATTGACTTGGATAATCCCGCTTTCAATGAAGAGCTGGAGGCCGACGAAAACAAGCCGACAAATGAAGAGAGTGCATCGGGCGACATCAGCGAGCCAAGCCCTCCCGAATACACAGCCGACACGTTCACAGGCAAAGGTGAAGGTACCTTCGATGAAGACGATGAACGCTTTATCAAGTTTCATATCTCTGGTGTTACCGTCAGTAAAATAGCCGAGCGTGTTCAGTATTATGGTAGCGACGGTAAACTCGTCACCGAATCTTTTAAAGATTACACCCGCAATACCATTCACAAGCAGTTCGCAACAATGGACGATTTTATAAAAAAATGGCAAGGCAGTGATCGCAAACAAGCTGTCATCGACGAGTTGGCCGAGCAAGGTGTTATTTGGGAGGCGCTAGAAGATGATGTTAGCCGCGATCTTGATCCTTTCGATTTAATCTGTCACGTCGCCTTCGATCAGCCGCCACTCACGCGTAAAGAACGCGCCGACAAGGTCAAAAAGCGCAATTATTTTGGCAAATACAGTGAGGCGGCGCAGGCTGTATTGAATGCCTTGCTGGATAAATACGCCGACAGTGGCGTCACTGAAATCGAATCCAAAAATGTACTCAAGGTGTCACCCTTTAAACAAATGGGGCGGCCGCTCGAAATCGTTAAAAGCGCCTTCGGCAGCCCCGCTAATTACGAAGAAGCCATCAGCGAGCTAGAGCAACAACTCTACAGCGATAGCCAATAAATCAAACAGTCTAAGTGATGCGGTGAGTGGTAAACTCCCGCCTCGCGATCACTCAGATGATTACGCCGCACTAAATTGCGACTACACAAAATTCTGAACCAATATAAAAATTAAGAGAAGTCTATGTCCATTTCCTCCGTCATTAAATCCATTCAAGACATCATGCGCAAAGACGCCGGTGTCGACGGTGACGCCCAGCGCTTGGGGCAGTTGTCGTGGTTGCTGTTTTTAAAAATCTTTGACGCCCAGGAAGAAGAGCTAGAGTTTGAGCAAGACAACTACAAAGCGCCCATCCCGCAAAAGTACCTGTGGCGCAACTGGGCCGCCGATGCCGAGGGTATAACCGGTAGCGAGTTACTCAGCTTCGTTAACGACGAACTTATCGCCCGCTTAAAAGAGCTGCCCGCACCGCGCAGATCCAACCCGCGCGGCTATGTAGTTAAAGAAGCCTTCAGCGATGCCTTTAACTACATGAAAAACGGTACGCTACTGCGCCAGGTGATCAACAAACTCAACGAAATCGACTTCACCAGCTCTGAGGAGCGTCACCTATTTGGTGATCTCTACGAGCAAATCCTAAAAGATCTACAGAGCGCCGGTAACGCCGGTGAGTTCTATACCCCACGCGCCGTCACCCGCTTTATTGTGCAAATGATCAACCCGCAGCTGGGCGAGTCCATTCTCGATCCGGCCTGTGGCACCGGCGGCTTCCTAGCCTGCTCTATGGATCAACTGTCTGATCAAGTCAAAGATGACGACGACTACCAGCAATTGCAGCAGGCCGTGCGCGGCGTCGAGAAAAAGCAGCTGCCGCACCTACTGTGCATCACCAATATGATGCTGCACGGCGTAGAGGTGCCCGAGCAAATTCGCCACGGTAATACGCTGAATAAACCGCTGTCCAGCCTCGATGACGACGACATGGTCGATATCGTGGTCTCCAATCCACC
>CAYNZI010000353.1:0-3720 GCA_964401565.1 uncultured Spongiibacteraceae bacterium | reverse complement strand
GCGGACAGCATAGCGGTCTGGTGTTGCAGGTAGAAGATTTTGGCTTTCTCTTTGGTAATTGGATTAACCAACAGACCCAAGAAGAGGGCGTGTCAACGAAACCGGTTATCCATATTGCCTATAGCAATCAGTCGGATAATGGCCGCAGCGATAGCCGTGATGACAGCCCGGCTGATAGTGAAGGTGAACGGGGTTGGGAACCAGAGGTGGTAACATTTGTTCGACACAATTATGAAAACTGTGAAGTCAAAGTTACCGCCTATCAGGAGTCTATTACTGAAATTCTGGCGAGTAGTTGTTCCAATGAGAGGGCCGGGGGTCAACTAAATCTACTGCAAGGTGGTTATGCTGTGTCGCGGTCAGGAGATAGCGGCTGGCGCAACTGGCGCTCAGCAGCGTCTGTTGTTGCTGTAGGCTTGCTGGCATATTTGTTGTTGGCGGGAGTCAGTGGTTGGTACTTTACTAACAAAGCCGATTCTCTGGACGCTGAGGCAGTGGCGCTCTACAAGCAGTTATTTCCCAACGAACGCCGAATTGTTAGCCCGAAGAAACAAATGCAAAACCACATAAGAATGTCCGGCGGTCGAAACGATAGTTATTTCTTGCCGATACTGGCTTCTTTAGCAACAACGCTTTCTGCTGGTAGTGGTGAATTAACGCTGGCAGTTGATCAATTGCGTTTCGATGCGGCTTCCGGAGATTTACAGTTTCAGGTGCGGACTTCGTCCATCGACAAGCTGGATCAATTGAAGCGTCAATTGGCGGAAATTGGTTTGGAAGTGGATATTAATTCAGCCGCGGAACAAGACGACTATGTCATGGGTCGGCTTGTTGTGAGGAGACTCTAATGAGTTTTTCTATAAAAAATTCAGCGATTTTTCAACAGTTATCAGCACAATATGAAAACCTCGAAGATCGAGATCGTTTGGCGATAAAATTATTGCTGGTTTTCGTTTGTTCGGTGATTATGATAGTTGGAATGATTTTACCCGCCAGTAATTACAAGGCGAGTTCCGAGGTGCGCTATAGAAATAGTCTTGAGGCTTTAGTGTGGATGCAGGAGAATACGGCTTTAGTTGGTAATGTTAGTCAACAAGGGTCGAGTCGAGACCCAAATCAATCACTATTGGGAATAGCCAATAAAACATCAAAGGGTTTTAGCTTGAGTTTTAAGCGATATCAACCGGTTGGGGATTTCGGGCTGAGTTTATGGCTCGACGATGTACCCTTTAATCATGTTATGTTGTGGTTGGAACGACTCGATAAGAGGCATGGTATTAGTGTCGACGAAATCTCTATTGATCGAGATGAACAAGATGGCCTAGTGAATGTCCGCTTGGTATTACAGGGTTAATCCATGTATCAGCAATATTTCGGACTAACGGAGTCACCGTTCTCCATTGCACCTGATCCTCGTTATCTCTATTTGAGTGATAAACACCGAGAAGCACTTGCCCATCTGCTCTATGGCGTGGGTGATCAGGGTGGCTTTGTTGTGCTGACAGGTGAAGTTGGTACGGGCAAAACCACCATTTGTCGCTGTTTGTTGCAGCAAGTACCCGACAATGCTGAAATCGCGTTTATTATAAATCCTCGGCAAAGTATCAATCAGCTGCTGCAGTCCATTTTTAGTGATTTGTCTTTGCCGTACCATAAAGGCGACACCAGCAAAGACCTGATCGATCAATTAAATAGTCACTTGTTGGATGCTCACTCCCGTGGCATCAATACTATTCTGATCATTGATGAAGCCCAAAATTTATCGGTTGATGTACTCGAGCAATTGCGTTTGTTGACCAATCTTGAGACCAATGAAAAAAAATTATTGCAGTTGGTTTTGTTAGGCCAGCCCGAACTTAATGATCTGTTAGCTAAGCCTGAATTACGCCAATTGGCTCAGCGCGTTACTGCAAGATATCATCTGGCACCGTTGTCTAAGTTGGAAATAGCGGAGTACATTGAACATCGTTTATCTATCGCTGGCTGTCGGGCCGAATTATTCCCGGCTTCCTCCATTAAAACTATTTTCCAATTGAGTGAAGGTGTTCCACGACTGATAAACCTTATCTGTGATCGTACCTTGCTGGGTATCTATGCTACGAATCAACAGCGGGCGACTCCGGCAATTGTTAAAAAAGCAGCTCAGGAAATATTTCCCGGGAAACCCATATTTCCAAAGCGGCGATCAACTGTACTGGCGGTTGCCTTTGTTGGTCTAATCAGTTCGTTACTGTGGATTTTCTTCAGTGGGGGCATCGACGAAAAATTTGACAGCACCATTGAACCGAATGCGGAGCTATTAGAACCAGAGCACACGGTGTCACCACAGCAGCATCCCTATTTAAATTCATCGGTTTCGTTCGCCGACTTGCAGGTGCAACTCTTTGGGCTTTGGGGATTGCCGGCCGTGAAAGGTGAGGACCCCTGCAATGATGATTCCCTGTTGCCTGAGAATCGCTATTGTGTAACGTCGACGACGTCTTCATTAGCGGAGTTACAGGTATACAATTCTCCGGCTGTTGTTCGTCTGTCGTCAGAGAATGGGCCGTCGGGGTTTGTTTTGCTCAAGGCTATTGAGACGTCTCTTGTTATGCTAACTGACGGTGATAAGGAGTACTCAGTCCCGCGCGAGGAATTTGACCAGCTGCGCATTGGCGAAAGTTTTCGAATTAGCAGAATCCCGTCGCCGCTAAATCTGCCTATCAAACCGGGTGATTATAGTGTGCATGTGGCCTCAATTCGGGCACTGCTTATGACGGGTGATAATAGAGTGCAATCTATTCAAGTTACGGCTGTTCCTAGCGTTACACGCCTTGGCAATGGTGCTAACAATAATGGTGCTAGTAATAAAGCATCAATATTTTACGAACACCATTTGAACTTTCACGTTGAGGGTGACGTCAATTTGTACGATGCTGAACTTGTGTCAGCGGTAAAGGCGCTGCAGGGACGACTGGGTTTGGCGAAGACGGCAATTATCGATAGAGATTTATTGATGGCTTTTAGCGTCGATGTCTATAAGAGCGATCCGATGTTGACACCTTTCAAATCGGACGATAGTTGAATGTCGTACATATTAGACGCGTTAAAAAAGTCCGACCAAGAACGCCAGCAGGGAAATAACCCCACTTTACAGACCATACATAAACCGCATTTTACCGGTGACACCTCGTCAAAATGGCAGTTAGTCGCATTGCTCATGGCGCTGCTTATTGTCTCTCTTGTTGCCCTGGTGGGCTGGTATCTGCTGGTTTATTCTGGTGGTGAAGGGCAGTCAGATAAGCTTGCCAGTGAGCGGGTGTTAACAAATAGCGCTGAGCAGTTGGGTGCTTTGCCGGCGCAAGAAGTTGTAGCGATTGTGGCGCACGATCGCGCGCCACAATCAATGGCTGTCGATCAGCGTGACGAAAAAAATGTCGTGGTAGAGCGCCCCGTTATAGATACGGTGGTTGAATTCTGGGAGTTGCCAGACCCAGTACAACAGGAAATACCCTCGCTAACGTTTTCTTTTCATGTGTATTCGGCGAACGCAGATCGTCGAACTATCATCATTAACAAGCGACGAATTAAAGAAGGTGCTGTTGTTTCTGAGGGTTTAACATTGATTGAAATCACCAAAACCGGCGTAGTTCTTGACTGGAAAAAACGCTACCGATTTATGATTAATGTTGTTGAGAATTGGTAATTATTTCTTCTTTTGGGGTTTGAATTCACTGAAGT
>CAYNZI010000352.1:0-3720 GCA_964401565.1 uncultured Spongiibacteraceae bacterium | reverse complement strand
GAAGCGATGACCGCGCTAAATCGATACGCCTTCCCGGGCAACGTCAGAGAACTCGAGAACACCCTTGAGCGCGCCTATACCCTCTGTGAAGGGAATATTATTCAAGAACAAGATTTACAACTACAACCTTCACCGGACAAACGGCTTGTTAGCGAAACATCCCGAACCCTCGATATCGAAGACCCAAAAAATGCATTTGGTGATATGGAAGGATATCTCGAGAATATAGAAAGCCAGGTCATCAAAGCCGCACTGGAGGAAACACGGTGGAACAAAACGGCCGCGGCAGAACTCTTGGGTATTTCGTTTCGGCAATTGCGCTATAAACTGAAAAAAATGAATTTGGAGTAAATGAACCGACGCACACACTTGGGAATAGACAGTTATTGGCCGATGTGATAATTTTCAGGTTCACTAAACGGATTTAGTGCATTTGGAACAGATAGCTAGCGCCAGAGGCCAAGGAGGGACTCTATGAAACATTATCCTTATCGGGGAACCCTATCCGGATTTTCCTTAATTGAACTCATTTTCACCCTAAGTATTGTATCCATTTTGTCGACCACCGGAGCGAGTTCCTTCGCCCATTTTCTAAAGAGCGCACAATCCACAACGGCGACAAAGTCAATTGTAAACGCTTTGCAATATACTCGGAGCGAGGCGATTGGCAGAAACAAAGTGATAACACTTTGCCTTTCCGACAATGGGGTGGACTGCGATAAAACCAGTAATCGTCAGCTCATTGTCTTTCATGATGAAAACAACAACAAAACCAGTGAAGCCGATGAATTAATTCGCGTCATTCAATTTGACGGTGACCGCCAAATTTTTGAATTTCGCGTTTCGGCGGGAAGGAACTACATCCGCTATCGCCCCAACGGTTCTGCCATCGACTTTGGACGAATTCAATATTGCCCGTCTACGGGAGATGCCCGATACGGCAGTCAAGTCGTCATCAACTTTAGCGGAAGACCACGACTAGCGAGAGATAACGATGCCGATGGGATCGTTAACGGAAGAAACAATAAGAACATTGAGTGCTAATGGAACGGTCAAAAAACGGTTGCTGCAGCGTCCATTTTATCCTTCTACAGCAACCAACTTTTAGGCTGACACACGATGGACCAAACCTTTTACCAGCAATCAGCCGAGGTGCTGCCACCACTATCCCTGGACAGTTTCTGCCCGGTATGTGCGAGGCTTAACACGCGGCAGTTGGTATCTTTCAACTGGTTTCCAATGGCAGTAGCCGTTAGTGTAAATTCGGATCCTGCGCTCGCCGTCGCGGCTGTAATCGTGTAGTAGCCCTCAGGAGACGTTAATGTTGCACCACTGCTACCCAGGTTAGTAACGTCGTTTGTGTACACATTGAACTGAAAAAACCACTGTTCTTGCAACGTCGCCGCTTGCGTGAGAGCGACCTTGCCGTCGGTACGCCGGGACTTTTCGACACTATTCTGATAGGTGGGAACCGCCACCGCAGCCAGAATACCGACAATTGCCAAAGCGACCAGTAGCTCAATAAGCGTAAACCCCATCGATCTTGCTGCACGTTTTCTTGTCATATTAACTCTCTACTAATTTAGGAATAACTCGCGCCATGACATACGGCCACTCATGTTTGAACTGAAGTTACCACCCACAAACGACGATTCCGCGTCATCCTCTGTAATAACAACACCATCTTTTACCGCGGTGGTACCTACAATGATTGAATCCTCTTTCTGTTCATATAAATCCAATAACTCTGCCGAACCATAAGTCACGATACTATCAGTTCCTATATAGGAGTTAGGAGAAGGCGTGCCGGTAGAAAAATCAAGCAAGTAAATGAAACTGTCACCATTGACCTCACACACACTCGTAGAGTCTGGATGAACAACAGTGATGAAAAGCGCGTCATTAGTTACTGTCGGGGGCTGTGTTGTACGGGAGCCGGTAGGGCTAAACTCCCTATACCAGCCCTGATCACTTCTCAACGCCAGCTCCAAACCAGAAAAGGTACTAACAGATAAGCTATTGACAGTAATGGGCGTTATACCCGATGTATTGGTAACCACACCATTACTGAAGACCTGTATATCCGTTACATCTTCAAGATTGCTTTTTGAGACTGAACTATAAGCCGGTGAACCGTTAGTATCCAATGGCTCTTTAATGGCGTAAAAAGTTTCCAAATCTGACGTCGCTAAATCGCCCGCCGATAACAAACGACCTGTACCGCCAAAAACCCAATGATTATTCTGGGCATCTTTTACGGTAACCGGCGTATGAGCAAACGAACGACCACTAACACCCGTCAATAACGTACTGAACGAGCCTCCCGGACTCAATCGGTTCAAATTTCCTGAGGGCGAAGCTATCGTACCGCCGACAGTACCAAAATAGACAGTGTCGTCATCAAAGTCGCCATCCCAATCAACAGCCGATAACCCACCGATGAAACTGTTCGATTCTCCTGAATTGTACGCCACAATCGATGTCGTTCCTGTACTGGCAAGAGTATTCAAATCCACTACAAACACCTGCGCATTCTGACTACTCACCATCTCAGTTAGGGCACTGTCTTTATCGATCCCAGTCGCTCCGCCTGGTCCTGATCCCAAGGCCAGATACCATTGATTGGTGAGCGGAGCATTGAATGAACCACTAGCCCCAGCTTTACGATCTTTAAATACAGTGGGTTCACTGGTGGCAAAACCTAAACCGGGATCAGTAATTTCTGCCAATAATATCGGAGGGTTTTCAGGATTGGTAATATCCAGAATGACAAAGGCCGAACTGAATGTAAAATCATCACTCAGATCACCATCGGTATCACTATCCAGGTCAATAGTTTGATCACCACCACCTAATCGAAATCCGACAACCAGTATCGTGCCCCATCCGCCAGGGTGATCCGCATTATCGGGGAAAATATTGACGTCAAAAGATTCCGGAGAGCCATCGACATAATAAACATGAGAATATTCTGTCTGCGTCAACCAACGTAAGTGCGGCAATAAATTCTGCGGGACATAGGCCCAGATCTCACTGCCCAGTGGGTGATCAGTTTCCCCTGCTCCGGTTTGAGTAAGAAACCCATTGGTATCCTCGTCATAAAATCCACCGTTAAACGCGTGTAACATACCGTCATTTGCACCGGCATAAATCATCACTCGACGATCACGATATTGCTGCCTGAACGCGGTATAGGTTGTGTCACTGTAACGTGTTGAATAATCCTCTTCAGGACGACCCACCGCCAGTGGGGACGAATGAACAATATCACCTAACCTCAAAACTTCATCAGTGCCATCACCATCAGCATCAATAGTTCGTGTGCGCCAGCCACTCACCGCACCTTCTTCACCGCGAATGTAGTTGACGATGTCTGGAGCCACACTTAAATTAGACGAATCCAATCCTAAATAACGTTCAATCTCTGAAATGGATGAGCCGGTAAATCGGATATCATCAAAGTCAATTTGTTCACCACTGGCGACTGAACCGTCCTGATCGGAATCAATCCAGGTAAAAATATAGCGCCCTCCATCAGCTGCCGACGAAAATGTGCGCTGAGAAGTTACATTAGTCAATGCCGCAAGTTCATCCTGTGCGCTCCACAACGCAGAGACGTCTCTTATAGATACAGAGCCAAGAAACGTCGATCCATCGTGACTATAGCGATCAACCATCAATTGCTCCGCTACTACATCGAAGCGAGTCCGAATTTGCGCA
>CAYNZI010000351.1:0-3722 GCA_964401565.1 uncultured Spongiibacteraceae bacterium | reverse complement strand
GTGACGACGTTGTTTATCATGGCTACCAGGATATCGGTGTAGCCGTGTCGTCTGACAAGGGGCTGGTTGTACCCGTGCTGCGAAACGCTGACACTATGAGTCTGGCGACAGTAGAAGACACCATTCGCGATTATGGAATGCGGGCACGAGCGGGCAAATTAACGCTGGAAGAAATGCAAGGCGGTACATTCACCATAACGAATGGTGGTGTGTTTGGCTCTTTGCTATCAACCCCCATTCTGAATCCACCGCAGACTGCAATTCTGGGTATGCACAAGATTCAGGAGCGACCGATGGCAGTAAATGGTGAAGTCAAAATATTGCCGATGATGTATTTGGCCCTATCATATGACCATCGTTTGATTGATGGCAAAGAAGCAGTACAGTTTTTAGTTACAATCAAAGGACTGTTGGAAGATCCTGCTCGAATTTTATTGGAAATTTAAATTCGTTTAACCGTTGGTTTTAGCTGTATTTCGCAGAGTGGCCCAGTTGTGTCAATATGCAGGTCGCTCCAACGATTGTTATTAATAGTTAGGAAAATACCATGTTAAAATTCGACGTTGTCGTAATAGGTTCCGGCCCTGCCGGTTATGTCGCCGCGATAAGGGCCGCGCAACTGGGATTGAAGGTTGCCTGTCTGGAAAAAGAAACCAATAAATTAGGTAAGCCTAATTATGGCGGCACCTGTTTGAATGTTGGTTGTATTCCTTCAAAGGCACTGTTAGACACAACGCACAAATATGTTGAGGCAAAGGAAGATTTCAGTGTTCACGGAATTACGGCTAAAGAATTGTCGATAGATATTCCGCAAATGATAGCGCGTAAAGATAGTATTGTCGGCCAACTTACCGGGGGAATCGGTCAGTTGTTCAAGGCCAATGGTATTACCGCTATTCAGGGTTCAGGCAGAGTTCTCGCGGGTAAAAAGGTAGAGGTAAGCAAGCCTGATGGCAGCGTCGAAACGCTCGATGCAGATAATATTATTATTGCCGCTGGATCTGTGCCGATAGAAATTCCGCCGACACCTATCGATCATGACGTCATTGTTGATTCGACAGGTGCGCTTGATTTTCTCGAAGTCCCCAAGCGTTTAGGCGTCATAGGTGCAGGTGTTATAGGTCTTGAATTAGGTAGTGTGTGGGGGCGGTTAGGCGCTGAAGTGGTTGTGTTGGAAGCGCTCGAAGACTTTTTGCCATCTGTAGACCAGCAGATTGCCAAAGAAGCGAAGAGATTATTGGTTAAGAAACAGGGGCTGGATATCAGGCTTGGGGCAAGAGTCACTGCCTCAGAAGTGAAAGATGGACAAGTGACTGTCACCTATATCGATAAAGAGGGTGAAAAGCAGGAAATATTCGACAAGTTGATTGTGGCTGTCGGACGACGGCCACAAAGCCAGAATTTACTCGCCGGTGATTGTGATGTGACAATGGACGAGCGTGGTTTTGTCTTTGTTAACGATTACTGTGAAACCGAGGCTCCGGGTATTTACGCTGTCGGGGACATTGTTCGTGGTCCTATGTTAGCCCATAAAGGGTCTGAAGAAGGGGTCATGGTTGCAGAGCGAATCGTTGGTAAAAAGGCGGCAGTGAATTACGACTGTATTCCCAGTGTTATCTACACTTATCCCGAAATTGCAGCCGTTGGTCAAACTGAAGAGCAGCTGAAAGCGGATGGAATTGAGTACAAAGTCGGCGTATTTCCCTTTGCCGCTAGCGGCAGGGCTCTCGCCGCTAACGATACGGCGGGAATGGTGAAAATGATTGCACATGCGGAAACAGACCGTATTCTGGGCTGTCATATTATTGG
The DNA here is from genome assembly GCA_964401565.1 of uncultured Spongiibacteraceae bacterium. Classification (GTDB taxonomy): domain Bacteria; phylum Pseudomonadota; class Gammaproteobacteria; order Pseudomonadales; family Dasaniaceae; genus Oceanicoccus. The sequence continues at coordinate 1,913 of CAYNZI010000351.1, read as the reverse complement.
CCCAAGCGCTGCAGATTTAGTGCAGCAAATAGTTATTGCGATGGAGTTCGGGTCCAGTGCCGAAGATATCGCGCTGACAGTATTTAGCCACCCGGCGCTGTCGGAGGCTGTTCACGAGGCCGCGCTGGCCGTCGAAGGGCATGCCATACATATCGCTAATAAACGCAAACGTAAGTGATTTAGGGCGTCTGATGCCCGGTGGCGGGCACCAGACGCTTACAATTCCCGGCTTTCAGCCTGATCTTGCAATTATATTTGCGGTCAGGCGAAAAATTCGGGAGAATGCGCCACCGAAATTCCATAGACCAAGACGGTAGACCATCATGAACCTTCACGAGTATCAAGGTAAACAATTGTTTGCTGAATACGGGTTACCCGTGTCAAAAGGCTATGCCTGCGACACACCCGAAGAAGCAGCACAGGCAGCTGACAGAATCGGCGGCAATAAATGGGTTGTAAAAGCTCAGGTGCATGCAGGTGGCCGTGGTAAGGCTGGCGGTGTAAAGCTGGTAGACAGCAAGGAAGAAATCAAGAGTTTCGCCCAAAAATGGTTAGGCAAAAATCTGGTTACTTACCAAACTGATGAGAAAGGCCAGCCGGTTTCGAAAGTTTTAGTTGAAGCCTGCACAGACATAGACCAGGAATTGTATCTCGGGGCTGTTGTTGATCGTTCGTCTCGTCGTATTGTGTTCATGGCATCCACCGAAGGCGGTGTAGAAATCGAGAAAGTCGCTGAGGCGACGCCAGAGAAAATTCTGAGAGCAGAGATCGATCCCCTCGTTGGCGCGCAGCCATACCAGGGTCGTGAGTTGGCGTTTAAGCTCGGGCTTAAAGGCATACAGATCAAACAGTTCGTCAATATTTTCCTCGGTCTGGCAAAATTGTTTCAGGACATGGATTTAGCATTGATAGAAGTTAATCCATTGGTAATTACGGATGAAGGTAATTTGCATTGCCTAGACGCCAAGTTGGGTGTTGACAGTAATGCTATGTACCGACAACCCAAGCTGAAGGAAATGCATGATCCCTCACAGGAAGATGCACGTGAAGCACAAGCTGCCCAGTGGGAGCTGAATTACGTAGCGTTGGACGGCAATATTGGCTGTATGGTCAATGGTGCAGGACTGGCTATGGGAACCATGGATATTGTTAAGTTGCATGGTGGTTCACCGGCAAACTTCCTTGATGTTGGTGGTGGTGCAACCAAAGAGCGCGTATCTGAAGCGTTTAAAATTATTTTGTCAGACGACACGGTCAAAGCCGTTTTGGTGAATATCTTCGGCGGTATCGTTCGCTGCGATCTCATTGCAGAAGGTATTATCGGAGCAGTAGAAGAAGTTGGTGTTGAGGTTCCAGTGGTTGTTCGTCTTGAAGGGAACAATGCTGAGCTCGGATCAAAACTACTCGCTGAAAGCGGTTTGAACATTATTGCAGCTAACAGCTTAAAAGAAGCTGCCGATGCAGTGGTTAAAGCAGCGGAGAGCAAATAATGAGTATTTTAATCGATAAAAACACCAAGGTAATCTGTCAGGGTTTTACCGGTTCTCAGGGTACATTTCACTCTGAACAGGCAATCGCCTATGGAACGAAGATGGTCGGCGGTGTTACTCCGGGCAAAGGTGGTCAGGAACATTTGGGATTGCCAGTATTTAATACTGTCAGTGAAGCTGTAGAGGCTACTGGTGCCGACGCGTCAGTCATCTATGTTCCAGCCCCATTTTGTAAAGATTCAATTCTCGAAGCGGCTAACAGTGGTATTAAACTCATCGTTTGTATTACTGAAGGCATACCCACATTGGATATGCTGGAGTGTAAAGTACGTTGCGATCAACTGGGTGTGCGCTTGATTGGCCCTAACTGCCCTGGTGTCATTACTCCAGGGGAATGCAAAATTGGCATTATGCCTGGTCACA
>CAYNZI010000350.1:0-3724 GCA_964401565.1 uncultured Spongiibacteraceae bacterium | reverse complement strand
TATTTGCATGATTCTTGTTTGGCGAAGCCGAAGCGACTTTTGACATCGGGGGCTGTGAAATCTGTGCTTGCGACATGGATATTAACCAGTTTTACCAAGTTGAGGTGACAGGCAATAGGTTAGCGTTTATGTTTAATAAATCGTTAACAAAAGGCCGATAACCCATTGGCCAGACAAGGCCTGTTGCGTATGTTAGTTCAATTCTTGTTGTCTTTGTTTATTATTGGCGTTGGTTTGAGTTTTGCCGGGGCGTTTACTCATTTGTATCAAGGTGTTTCCAAACAGGTGGCATATCTGCGCTTTGATGGCGAAAGCTATCTGGGGAGTATGGGGCACCTGTTGATGAGTTTCTTGTGCGGTCCATTTATTTTGATGCAAATGGGATGGCAAAATCAGGAAAGTGGAATTACGTCTATTTCCAATATGCTTCTTGGTTCGCTTGTGGGATTTGGCTGGGGTTTTCTGAATGGATTGCTTCTACTTGGTGCCTATTTCGCGGTTCTAGGTTAGGCAAACCTGTTTTTCCTTTAGTCGAACCTGTTTTCTTTTAATAATGTGAAATGTTACTCTTGTCCCTGAGGGGGCTTCAGGCTCTCTGGTACTTTGCTTTGCTCTGGGTGCTCTGTGCCGGGAGGCTCTAACCTCCAGCTGTCTAAAGTTGGGTGCTCAGAGCACGGGAAGAGGTATTCATTTGAATTGGCATCTGTGTTTTTTGGCGAGTGTATTGACTTGAGTTAAGTTAGTGAGTAATTACTTATTTGATCTTAAATCGGAGGCTATTATGGGAAATTGTAAATATTGTTGGGTTTTGACTGTTGTTCTGGCGTTGACGGTCGCTGGGATGGGGTATTTTTTCCTTGTTAAGGGAAATACGTTTTTGGGCGAAGATGGGCGCACAGCGATTGTTTTGAACGAGGGAGAGAAGGCGAGTGTGCTCGGAGAAATGCGCGATTTGCTTGAAGGGGTGCAGGCTATTACCGGGGCAATTGCAGTAAATGATATGGATACCGTGGCCGAGGTTGCCTCTAGTCTGGGCATGGTTGTGGCGAATTCAGATTCACCTGAGCTTTTGGCCAAGTTGCCCCTTGAGGTGAAAACTTTGGGCCTTGGTGCTCATGCCGCATTTGATAACCTTGCCGCCATGGCCAAAGAGAATAATGACCCTAATGTTATTCTGCTTGAACTCAGTGATATGATGTTATCCTGCGTTGCTTGTCATGATGGATACAGGATTGCGATTGAGAATATTGACGAGTAAGTATATTTTAAAGCGTGTCACCGATAAGTGGGTGCTGGCTATTGGATCAATGATACGCTTAAATACAAGTATAAATCGTGTCGCCGATAAGCAAATCATCTGGGTGAGGTAATTAAATCCTGTAATACCAGATTGTTGGTGGCACGTGTAGAAAAGAAAATATAGAGTTTTATTTCGCTAGAATCAAAACTAGACGGACTCTGTATTTCAAATCCTTTGGTAAAAAATGTCTGCGATAAGAACGTCAACGTTAAGAAAACCAGCAAAAGAGCGTAAAGCTGAAATTGTTGAAACAACCATTCGTCTGGCTGCTGATATTGGTCCCGACCGTTTGACTACAGATCAGTTAGCTGAGGAAATTGGTATATCCCAGGCCGCTATATTCAGGCATTTTGCGACTAAAGCCGATATTTGGGAAGCTGTAGGCAAAAGCATTTGCGAAATGATGGGCGATCACATGCGCGTTGTTGTGCAGTCGTCTAGTCAAGTTGTATTGTTGAAAAAATCGGTAATCGCTCAACTGAAATTTATAGGCAGAACACCTGCAGTACCGGCGATTTTGTTCTCGCGGGAATTGCATGCCGAAAATGAAACCCTTCGTCTGATATTTGTCAGCTTGATGGAGAGGCGGCATAAAAAATTATCAAAAATTATTGAGTGCGCCATTTTGCAGGGCGAGTTCCGTGCCGAATTGAATGCGGATGATGCAGCCTATCTTATACTGTCGCTAATTCAGGGGCTTGCTATGCGTTGGTCACTGAATACGCGTAAGTTTGATCTTCCAAGTGAGGGGGAAAGATTGCTGTCAGTATTGGTAAAGGGATTTGCTAAAGTCTGATTATAAATCCTCGACTTCAAAAAGGGGTGGGCCAGCTTTTAAAAAAAGCTGACCCGTTGTTTCGCCCTTATCAGGGGATGATCGGGGGCGGGCGAAACAAAACTGAATATTTTTATAAACTGGCGATTGTTGATGTTGAACGATTGTCCAGTATGTCGACCCATTGACCCGCATTGGCTTGAGACTGGCGCTTCAAATAATGGTAGGGCGTTTGGTTCCAGAGCTTGATAAGACCTTCCAGATTGTCCAGAATTAGATCTCCTCGATCAGTTCGCGCCATAAGTACGGCGTGTCCTGCACCAGATGTCTGGCGTACAACGGTGATAAAAAGAGTAGAAGGGTTCCAGCCTTTTTGGCTAAGATCCCGACGTTTGGCTATAACGCAATCTTCACAATCTCCATAGCCGTCAGGATAAGTCCAGAATTCTACAGTCTGGTATAATTGGTCGTCGGTGACAGGTATAATATCTGCATTATACTGGGTATTTACACTCAGAAGTTCGTTCCAGCGATATTCTGTCAGGGTTGTTGCTACATCCACTGAGTTATTGGCTGTGCATTCCGTTTCGTGAGATTTGCAAAACTGAGAGTGCCCGATGGGAATTGATGTCAATCCGCTAACTGATGCAAAAGCGGGATTTGACAGGTCAATATTTCTGGACGCCTGAGCTGGCCCGGTGATGGTGGCTAGTGCCAATAAGGCAAAACCAATTGATAGTCTGAATTTTCTTAAGGTGATCATTTTCGTATTCTCCCTGATGGGAGTACGATAGGGATCGGATGTTTCCAGTTTTAGAAAATTGCCGTGTAGTTTTGAAGCAAACTTGAGAGAACAAATTTACCAGATGTTAGCTATAAAACTCCGGGAACGATAAGCTCGCTCTATATACGGCAGAAATTTTATTTATATGATATTGAGGTTTTGTTGAACCACTGCCAGAATTTTCTGGGTAGAAGTAAATTCAACCCCAATGCCAAATTCAAAATGGCGGACAATGCGACCGCGCATACGGCCAAGAGTCACCGGGGTGCCCACGGAAGGACGTACTTCCATATCAATGGCTGCACCTGAAAGTGAGATGTCGACAATCTTGCAATTATATTGGCGACCATCGTCTAAAACGATTTTTGAATGACGAATGTCCGGGACTGTTCGATCATGGCGACGGTCTTCAGCTAAATCCAGCTCGTCTTTATTAGCCAGCCATGTAAGTTGAGCTGCCAGCTTGTCTCGTTTTCGGGCTGAGGCTGACAGGGTCATTTCGAAACCGCCGTCTATATTTTCGACGATCGGGCCTTCAACTCGGCCGATGTGATCCATATAAATTACGACCCGCTCGCCCACTTCTCCGGCGACAGGTGCAATGATTGCTGCATCGCCAGGAGACATCTCAATTATCTGGCATGGGAACTCGCTTTTATTCGAAAGCATGTACCGGCCAAGAAATGAAACTTTAACGCGCTGAAAGCGCGAAGGTTCAACAACGCCGTTTGAAGTGTTCTTATGTGAACCTGTTAAAGTACTTTGTTTTAGCATGCGGCAATCTTGAAATTGGTTTAATATACCATGCAAGGTAACCGGCTTAGGTTAATTAGAGGTAATTGGTTGCAAGAATAAAAAAATAATA
>CAYNZI010000349.1:0-3745 GCA_964401565.1 uncultured Spongiibacteraceae bacterium | reverse complement strand
CGTACCTATGATAGCTACTACCACGGTGGGATCTATAATTGTTGGCGTTGTCGTGGTTTCCCGCAGCGTACCACTGAGGTACAGGTGAGAAACTATACAGAGGGTACATTAGTTATCGACCTGATCGATCCTAAACTTGGTCGCCCTATTTGGCATGCCATCAGCAAAGGAAAAATCAGTAAAAAGAACACGCCGGTTGAGCGTGATGCTAATATTCAAGCCGTCGTCGGTAGTATATTTATGGCGTTTCCACCTGCTGAGTAATGCTTGTTGAAATAGCGAACTGGATAAAAAAAATAGAGATGCAATGACATCAAACAAAGCACTGCTGGCATCGCTTCGAAACCGTCCAGTGCCACCTTGGTTTGATCGGGCCAAGTTCGGAATATTTGTGCATTGGGGGGTGTTTTCTGTGCCTGGTTTTGCACCCCACAGCGGTAAAATAAGTGAAGCTAATCAAACAGACTATGACAACAGTATTTCTTTGTCGCCATATTCTGAATGGTATGCAAATGCAATTAGGGTCGACGGTAGCCCTTCCGCACAGTTTCATGCAAAAACCTACGGCGATAGAACCTATTCATCGTTTAAAACGGACTTTGAGCAAGGATTACAGCAGTGGGACCCGCAGGCGTGGGCTAAGGCTTTTAAAGCCTCTGGCGCTCGCTATATGGTGTTGGTATGCAAGCACCACGATGGCTATTGTTTGTGGCCTAGTAGTCATCACAACGCCAATGAGCCGCAGTGGTTTAGCCAGCGAGATATTGTCGGCGAGTTGGCGGCGGCTGTTCGGGCAGAAGGTTTGCGGTTTGGAGTCTATTATTCCGGCGGTATCGATTGGACATTTAACCGAAAGGTCGTTCGTACTTTTGGTCAATTTGTTGGATCTTCACCGCGCGGCGACTACCCAAATTACGCCGAAGCACAGGTGCGAGAGCTGATAGAGCGTTATAAACCTGATGTACTGTGGAACGACATCTCTTGGCCTTGCAATCGAAACCGAACCTTGCAACTATTTAATGACTATTATGCAGCTGTGCCAGACGGTGTTATTAATGATCGTTGGCTGCATTATGGTGCTTTAATGCGCACTATTAGTTTTCCGCCGGTGACACGATTATTAGATTGGTATATTAAACGACAGGTTCGGAAGCATCCAGAATCCAGTTCAGGTGTGATGCCGCCAGAGATCGCGCACAGCGATTTCCGAACGCCTGAATACACAACCTTTGAAGCAACAGAAGACAAAAAATGGGAAACCACGCGTGGTATGAGTCACTCTTACGGGTATAACCGTAACGACACAGAAAGTGATTATGAATCGTCAGAGCAATTACTTTTTGGTTTCATCGATAGTGTCTCCAAAAATGGTAACTTGCTATTGAATGTGGGGCCTCGTGGGCAAGACGCGCAAATTCCCGACGTGCAATTACAACGATTGGCCGATATTGGCGTATGGCTTAAGGGCAATGCGTCGGCCATTTATGGCAGTAGGCCATGGCGACAGTTTGCAGCGAAAACTGATCAAGGTATCGGTGTTCGGTTTACCTGCATAGATACGACTCTCAATATTATATTTTTGGGACAGCTTTCTGGCCAGCGGATCGTCGTTCGAGACTTGTGCATCGTGGGCAGTGCCAAGTTGCTATCTGATGATAGTAAAGTTGAATTGCGGCAACAAGATAAGGACACCGCAATACACTTTGAACATGAGCCAAAAGGCGAGTTGGCCTACGTTGTTCAAGTGTCATTAAGAGATTGAGTGATAAGGAGTTTCATTCACATGCAATCATGTAAGTGAACAGCCTATTTGTAACAACGGGTGCCGCCGAGCAGGGTTTGCCGGCAGTATGTTGCAGCTAGCAGATTGGAGGAAAAAGGTTGTTTATTTCACCTATACCCCTTATATTTTCTTTATGAGTCGTGTTACAGGTCAATAAACGTACTGCATTTGAGCGCCCTGGTGTCGTACGACTTAATCTGGGTGCAAGGATGTCAATATGAAAAATGTTCTACTTCTCACTTTATCTATTTTCTGTATATCAATCGTTCAAGCGGAACCTGCCGGAATGCTAGGGTTAAGCTACTCCTTTAACGGTGAGTTTGGCGTTACCGTTAAAGTACTATCAAGTTCCGATGAGGATGAATTTGTAGCGGCAGTCGGCGCCACTTATTATCCGTTCGCTAAAAAATCATTCGGGCTTGATGCGGGTGTCGGTTATACCGTTGAAGACGCAGCGACCGTACTAAGTTGGGACTTTTTACAAGAAGCCGCTCAAGTGAGTATTGGTTACGCCGATACGGACTCTGATGACTCGCGCCCTATCCCTGTGACTGTGATAGAAAGCGAATTAGAAGGCGAGACGGACGGCGGCAGCAATCAGGAATGAATGGCTATCGAGCCAGATTATCCTATCTGGCTCGATCCCCTTCTATCCTAACCGTATATTATTATCTTCCAAAAAACGATGCTGCATGTTGCCGGAATAATCAGCGACCCTCAAGCATGACTTCAAATTGCCCATCTGCATTGGTCGGTTACGTGTAGAGTATCCCTTCTAGCACCAGAGCCAGTAAAAACCAGCCACTGAATTTTCTTGTGTGATTGAAGGCGTGTGGTGCATACCATAAAGGCCATATTTCAGTAGGAAAATCCGCAGGTATTTTTTGGGTGGCGGTGATCTAAACGCAATTATTGCTGTTTTCAGACTCGGGAGATTGAGTAAGGTCAGCAGTAAAGGCCAGTGAAAGTTACCGTTAATGACTAACACAATGGAAAGCAGGTATTGTAAAGCAAACATGCCAATCACCGCGATGCAGGACTTCTCTTGTCCTAGCAATACCGGCAGTGAATGAATGCCTTTTTTTTGTCGGCGTCTGCTTTGTCAGTATGCTTGCCAAAAAGAACGCTGGTTGGTCCAAGAGCGTAAACACAGCTAATAAGAGCTATTGACCAGTCCCACTCCCCGTCAACCACATAATGGGTTCCACCTATCATGAGTGGCCCCCATACCAGTAGACAGAGGGTTCGCCAAGTCCGATATACTTCAATGGCCAGGTATAAAACAACACGAAGAAGGCACCGGCCAACATCAGCATTAGCGTTGCGCCGCTGCGCTCAAAAATCAGAAAAACCCCTGCGGTAAGAGCCACTGCCCCAGTGCCGGCAATGTAGCGCCAGAATTCAGGCTTCGACATGAATCCTTGTTCAAGCACATGAATGCCATACTGATTGCGAGTGTAATTGTCTTTGTCGATCCCTCTGACCGAGTCGGTGAAGTCATTGAGAAGGTTGTTTGTCGCGTGAGCAAAAGTCAGCCCCACGGCACAAGCTAAAAATAGCGAGAGATCAAATGAGCCACTAATCCATGCCAGTAACCGGCCAATGCCTGCAGAGCTGAGTGTCATCAGGAAGACGGGTGCACGTGTTGCTATAAGCCATTTGGCGATAATGTCCAGCTTGTCCCACTGCGATTTATCCAGTTGTGGCATTGTGGTGACTGCCTGGCGCCAGATGGTGAAGTTCATCTCTGTTTTTCCTGTCCGTTTGAGTTTTTCTATAGTGTGGGTACGGTGAGGCGCGTTAAGCATACCTCCTGCGTGTTCTTGGGTCACTTGCTGGCAAGTAATTTTTGCAGATGGTTGGTTGGAGGCAAAGGGGCGTTTATGCTGCCTATCCTCAAATACTGCTCAAGGAAGAGGGGCACCCTATGGATGAACAAAAACACGCAACTGATCAGTCGCG
>CAYNZI010000348.1:0-3755 GCA_964401565.1 uncultured Spongiibacteraceae bacterium | reverse complement strand
TTAAGGCGCTTCGCTGTCTCTTTCACTACCTCGGCCAGGCCTTTAACTATTCCTCGGTGATACCCGGCCTGCTCCTCTACCAGTGTGCTAAATTTTGGCGCTGCTATACCAAAATCAAAATCAAAACCAATACGAGCGTTGGTACTAATTGTCGAAAGTACGGTGCCATGGAGTCACTGCAATCAGAGGCAATGGAGTGACGTTATTGCGGAACGTAAAAGATGAGCGCTGAGTGAGTGACTGAGACCGGCTTTTTTTAAGCAGGGCTCAGGCGCGAGGGAAGGCAGCCGGGACGGCCGCCATCTGTGGAGCAATCACGTCGCGCCGTTGCCGGATTCAATAACCGCAGCTCCAATTCAAGGGCAAACTCATTATGACCTCCAGCCGGAGTAAACGGGACGACTTTTGGTTGAAGTAAACTTCATGGATTGAGTTTTAATACCGAGAATCAGGCCAGGCACCACCGATCCATAGTCCTGGGCCGTCCCGGCTTCCCTCGTCCGTTCCAGAGCCTTAAGGCGCTTCGCTGTCTCTTTCACTACCTCGGCCAGGCCTTTAACTATTCCTCAGCGGTACCCGGCCTGCTCCTCTACCAGTGTGCTAAATTTTGGCGCTGCTATACCAAAACCGAAACCAATACGAGCGTTGGTATTAATTGTCGAAAGTATGGTGCCATGGAATCACTGCGATCAGAGGCAATGGAGTGACGTTATTGCGGAACATTAAAGATGAGCGCTGAGCGAGTGACTGAGACCGGCTGCTTTTCAGGCCGGGCTCAGGCAGGAGGGAGGGTAGCCCAGGGGGCCGCCAGCTGTGGAGCAATCACGTCGCGCCGTTGCCGGGTTTAATCGACCAAGGCAGAAAACAACAGATACTTGCCTAGTCTACTTTTTCAGAATATAGGATAGTTGTTCTAACAGTTGTTCTAGAGTGGCAAAGCGACCAGCTTACGAATGGTTCCCGACGTTCCAGCCCGATGCTTGTAGATGGTCTTCGGCGAATGCTAAGGGATGCTCTTCGAGTTGAGTGGCCAGCGTATCGTTCCAGCTGTTGAGAAATCCGAACAGGGAAATGACGGCGATTATTTCGGTGATTTCTTCGTCAGAAAAATATTTGCTGAGAGTTGTGAAATGGTCGTCCGTTGCGCTATTGGGAACTTGGCCGGCTGCCAATGCCAATGAAAGCGCTGCTCGCTCTCGCTCATCAAACAAATCGCTGGTTTCAAACTGCCAGAGTGATTCAAGTTTTTTAATACCAACCCCGGCAACTTCAGCACCGTGACTGGTATGTGCCTGGCAATACCGACAACCTGAAGCGGAGCTGGTGATATAGGCGATCATTTGACGCAAGCCTTTGTCCAGGTTTGAGTCGGGCCCTAGAATAGAGCCTGCCAGTGCCATAAAACCGCGCAAAATAGCAGGACGGTGGGCCATGACTTTTAACGAGTTGGCTTCAAAGCCCATTGCGGCGCCCATCAACTGAAGCTCGTTGCTGACTTCCTCCAGTCGTTCAGTGGGGGCAGATTGGATTCTTGTCATCGTAAACTCCTTATTAGGTCAGCAGTTTTTCGCCGACAGTGGCTGGTTATGTTCCGCAGTGTGTGGCTTAGCCTGCAGTTATTGTCATCACCTTTTCAGTTTGTAGGCGACCAGATGATCACCCGCCGGTTCCGGTGACGTGAAATGTCCCCCGGCAGCCACCAACACATACTGTTCATCGTTGTAGGTATAACTCATGGGTACCGCATTGCCGGTTGTGGGTAATTTTTCTTTCCATAACTCGTCTCCGGTTTCAATGTCGAAGGCCCGGAAATAACTATCGGAGGTTGCCGCAATAAAAATAAGCCCGCTGGCGGTCACCATGGGTCCACCCATTTCCATGCCGCCTTCAATAAAATGATAGAACGGCCAGGGAGCCAGACCTTCCAGTGTACCAAAGGGAATCTGCCAGAGGATATCACCAGACTCCAGGTCGACTGCAGCCAGTGTGGCCCAGGGGGGCGCGGTACAGGGGATTCCCAGAGGCGAAACAATAGGTGTCATGATCACGCAGTACTCCGAACCCAGTTGCGGGAACGGCAGCCCTTCCGGGCAGTCTTTTTGTTGGGCCAGGCGAACTTCTATCGGCATATGTTTGGTGTTGACCACCATTATTTTTCGTTTGAGGTCTATTGCGGGTGCTCCCCAGTTGTTGCCACCAAGATTCGACGGATAAAAAGGTGTGCCTTTTAGGCTGGGAGGCGTATAGATAGGCCCAGTTAGCATGTTTTCCAATTTTTCGCGGCATTGGCCTTCATCCCAAAATGTCAGCCCCCAGGCATCATCCGGCGATAAACCGAGTTGGTGAAGGGGTTCCGGTTTCACTGGAAAGGGTTGGGTTGGGCTCAAGTATTCACCGTCTACGGCGCCTTCCTGTGGTACGGGTCGTTCTTCTACCGGATGCAGCGGCTCTCCTGTTTCACGATCAAGCACAAACGTCATGCCCATTTTTGTGACTTGCACGACGGCGGGTCTTTTCTTGCCATCAATGGTGAGATCAACGAGGGTCGGTTGGGCGGGAACATCATAGTCCCAAATGTCGTGGTGAACCGTTTGGTAATGCCATGCGACGGTCCCATCGTTGGCGTTGAGTGCGACCACAGAGCTGGAATAATAGTCTTTGTGTCTGTCGCGGTCGCCGCCATAATAATCAGGAGATGAATTGCCAGTAGGGACAATGACCAGCCCTAATTCCTCGTCAACGGATATAGTTGACCAAACATTGGTGGATCCGGGGGTGAAATTGCCTGCCGCGTCTTTCTGCGGCTTGTCGGGATGAACCGGGTTCCAGCCCCAGATAAACTCACCACTGCGAATGTTATAAGCACGAACCACGCCCGAGGGAACGCCAGGGCGACGACTATCCTGGATAAAGGCGCCGGTAATGACCATATCATTGATAATGGCCGGCGCACTGGTAATCGAATATTCGGAGGACTTATGCTCAGTGAGGCCCGCATCCAAAGATACTTCGCCATTGTCGCCGAAGTCTTTACAGCGCTCACCAGTTTTTGCATCCAGCGAAATCAGGCGTGCGTCGAGCGTACCTAACAGAATGCGGTGACCGCAGCTGGCTGCCGGGTTCTCTTTATCAATCCAGCTACTGACGGCACGGCAATTGGTGATACCTTCTTTGGACATATCGACTTTCGCGTCGAATACCCATTTCTCTTTTCCGGTAGCGGGGTCGAGGGCAAACACCCGATTAAATGGGGTGCAGTAGAACACCGTATCGGCGACCATGATGGGTGTCACCATAAAGCTGGTAGGGCGGGTGCGCATCGATTCAGCGGTAACATCTTCGGTGAGGGATTGTTTGCCAGCGACGTAATCACCTGAGCGGTGAGTCCATGCGAGCTGTAAATCGTCAACATTATCTTTGGTGATTTGAATGGCGCTCGTGTAGTGACCGCCGCCTTTGGCGCCACCGTAAGCGGGCCATTCAATCGACTCGGAATGGGCAAGAGAGGTTGAAAGTAGTACGCATAGCAGTGCCGTTACTTGGTCCATTATTATTCTCATTACGGGTTATGTGGACTAAATGTAACACGTTATTGTTGGCATAGGGATCAACAAACTTCTGTTTATATCGAGTTTATTGTTAGAATCCCACCACAGTTAAGAATTAGCTGCATAACATAGAACACAAAATTCAAACTATTCAGGAGAGCACGATGGGTCCTCTAAACGGTTACACAGTTATCGAATTGGCAGGTA
>CAYNZI010000347.1:0-3765 GCA_964401565.1 uncultured Spongiibacteraceae bacterium | reverse complement strand
CGTCATCATTGCGGCCAACTTCAATACGGTATTTAACCATATTAGTGTCATCGTGCTTTGATGCATCTCTGGGTGGCCTTTCTCGTGTTCTTTCTTTGCGGCCTTCACTGCTTCGGCGCCCTTCATTCTCACGCCCCGCTGGTCTTTCGTTATCACTGCGTCTTCTGGGTTGCGGTGCATCTTCAACTTGCAATGGCTTATCTTTTTGTATCAGGTAGGCAAGTGCGCAGGCAATATCTTCTGAAGAACGGTCGTGCTCAACACTGTATCCAGAGAGAATGTCGTGAAAGAACTCCAGCGACTGGTTGGCCAGTGTGTCGGTTAATAGTGTTTTAAAGCTTTGAATCCGTTTGGTGGACACTTCACTGCCACTAGGCAGGTCCATCGGCTGGATTGTTTGTCGCGTTGATTTCTCAATAGTATGCAGTAAACGTTTTTCCCGTGGGGCCACGAATAAAATGGCTTTTCCTTCCCTGCCTGCACGGCCGGTACGTCCGATACGGTGAACGTAGGCTTCGGGGTCATAGGGAATGTCGAAATTGAGTACATGGGTGACCCGCTCAACATCGATACCTCGGGCGGCAACATCTGTTGCTACGATAATATCCAGTTGGTTCTTCTTCAGGCGGTTAATGGTGCGTTCACGCAGTGCCTGATTCATATCGCCGTTGAGTGCAGATGCTGAATAACCTCGCGCTTCAAGTTTTTCTGCAAGCTCGGCTGTGGCTGTTTTGGTGCGGACGAAGATAATCATTGCGTCAAAATCGTCAGCTTCGAGGATGCGCGTAATGGCGTCCAGTTTACGTTCGAAGCCGTTGACGATCAGGTAGCGCTGTTCGATGCGAGGCGCGGTAGAGGTATCGGTAGCAATCCGGACTTCTTTGGGGTTGGAGAGATAGCGGTCGGCTACTTTGCGAATGGGTTTCGGCATGGTTGCTGAAAAAAGTGCAACCTGGCGCGTAGGCGGTGTGTGCTCAAGTATCCATTCAACATCGTCAATGAAACCCATGCGCAACATTTCGTCAGCTTCGTCGAGAACCAGGCTAGTGAGCCCTGTCAGGTCGAGACTGCGTCTGCGCAGGTGGTCCATGACTCGTCCCGGAGTACCTACAACAACATGGGCGCCTCGTTTTAGCTGACGCAACTGGCCGCTCATATCTTGGCCGCCATAAATGGGGAGAACATGAAATCCTTTCATTTGGCTGGCATAGGTTTTAAAGGCTTCAGCTACCTGAATGGCTAACTCCCGCGTGGGTGCTAGCACCAGTATCTGCGGTGAGTTTTTCTTCAGGTCTATATTGCTGAGCAGAGGCAAAGCAAATGCTGCAGTTTTGCCGGTTCCGGTTTGCGCGACCCCCAGTAGATCATCGCCATTGAGAAGATGTGGGATAGTGGCTGCTTGTATGGGCGATGGTTGCTCGTAACCGACAATGCTGACGGCTTTTTGGACAGGAGCAGATAGCGCCAGTTCGGTAAAACTGGTGACTTCAGGGGATGACATGATTATTTCTCGGGCCAAGGGTTGTGCTGGGTAATAGCACTAAAGAGTATGGGTGGGGATTATAGAGGTTTTCGGGGAAGTCTGGAAGCGTGTTGTCGGTTATTACAGGCTAACCCAGGGGTATTCTGATATTCAATTTGCCACCGGTAATGTTTTCGCCTCTTTCTGCGTCATAAACCAGTTCGGCACTGTAGCTGATTTCTTGTCTTTCTTCCTTTTTGAAGAGATTCAACAGAGATCTTTGCGTTTTACCGACAAACCCGGCTACATATCGCCGTTTTATGGCGTCGACAAGCGGCAGTTTCAAATTGAGAGGAGATGCTACAGTCTGCTGATGAGAGGCTCTTAGCGTATTTGCTGCTGTCGCAACCGCCTCTTCAGAAGGTGTTACTCGAGCGGGCTCGGCTAGGATAGGTGTTCTAATAACTTTGGCAATCGCCGTGAGACGCGCATTGTCCGGTGCCCTGGTCGCAGTTGACTCCAGGTACGCCCCAAGTAGAACAAAAACAGTCGCTAAGATTAACAGTGATCGCATAAGCTTATTCAGATAAATAAATTCAACGAGATTTGGGTAAATACTATCCCTATCGGCTTAGTGAAAACGGTAACTGATTCACATCTGTAGGGTGTTGTCGACGAAATTGAGCAATGTGTGATCAGTGTCGCGTCAGTTCTCTTGTCTCGGGGGGTAGAGAGGATTATCGAATCGCTGTAGAGTATGGCTTAGTTTGAGGGTAGATGATGAGAAAAATAATAGGCTTCTTCCTACTGATCATATCGTGCGTAACATTTGCAGCATTACCCATCGTTCCCTTCCCCCAACGATTAAATCACTGTTAATTTAGTAAGCGAGGCATGTAATGGCTGATAAAAACGATAACCAGGCGCCGGAGTATTGGCGTGAAAATATCCGGTTGATGCTCAAACTACTGGCAGTTTGGTTTGTCGTGTCATTTGGCGCTGGTATTTTGTGGGTTGATTGGCTTAATCAGTTTCAGTTCTTCGGTTTCAAGTTGGGTTTCTGGTTTGCCCAGCAAGGAGCGATTTACGTTTTTGTGGTGCTAATCGTGTATTACGTGAGAGCTATGCACAAACTCGATCAAAAATATCACGTAGATGACGAGGAGTAAGTGACTTGGATATTCAAGGCTGGACGTTTTTATTAGTAGGCTCCTCTTTTGCACTCTATATCGCTATTGCTATATGGGCGAGAGCAGGAACTACACAAGAATTTTATGTGGCGGGTGGCGGTGTTCATCCTATTGCCAATGGGATGGCGACGGCCGCGGATTGGATGAGTGCAGCTTCGTTTATTTCAATGGCGGGAATTATTTCATTTATTGGCTATGACGGTGCTGTCTACTTGATGGGTTGGACCGGTGGTTATGTACTATTGGCACTGTGTTTGGCGCCCTATCTACGCAAGTTTGGTAAGTTTACCGTGCCCGATTTTGTCGGTGATCGCTACTATTCCAATACCGCTCGCACTGTTGCTGTGATTTGTGCACTTATTGTGTCGTTCACCTATGTGGCCGGGCAGATGCGTGGCGTTGGTGTGGTGTTTTCGCGCTTCCTGGAAGTTGATATCACCTGGGGCGTGATTATTGGTATGACCTTGGTGTTTTTCTACGCGGTATTGGGGGGTATGAAAGGTATCACCTATACCCAGGTTGCCCAATATTGTGTATTGGTGGTGGCCTATACCGTACCGGCCGTTTTTATTGCCATCATGATGACCGGTCATTGGTTGCCGCAGGTAGGGTTTGGTGCCGAACTGACTGATGGTTCCGGTATGTTTTTACTGGACAAGTTGGACGGTCTGTCGACAGAGCTGGGCTTTGATGCGTATACCGAAGGGTCCAAAAGTACCATTGACATATTTTTTATAACAGCGGCATTAATGGTCGGAACAGCGGGTTTGCCGCACGTTATCGTCCGCTTTTTCACGGTGCCGAAAGTGAGTGATGCGCGTAAGTCAGCGGGCTGGGCATTGCTATTTATTGCCATTGTTTATACCACGGCACCGGCTGTTGCCAGTTTTGCCCGAGTCAATATGATTCAGACAATCAATGGTGAAGATATGACCGGCACCTCCCACGAGCAGGCCCCTTCCTGGATCAAGAACTGGGAGGCCACAGGGCTGATTAGCTGGGATGATAAAAACAGTGATGGCAAAATGTTTTACGCCGCCGATGAGCGTAATGAAATGACCATTGACCGGGATATTATGGTACTTGCCAACCCCGAAATTGCGAATTTGCCAG
>CAYNZI010000346.1:0-3767 GCA_964401565.1 uncultured Spongiibacteraceae bacterium | reverse complement strand
AATAGGCGGGCAGTGCAAGATAAAATTAGCTGCTATTCCTTTGGGTTTCAAATAGGGTAAGTAAAACGGTGAGGTCTGTATAAACAGTAGTGGTCCTACGCAGCGCCCGATGATAGGTGCAACAACAAGGACGGCCCATTGCTGCTGTTGGACTATGCTCGCCAGCGCGGTAAATTTCATTATCAGCAGACACGTGACCGCGACCAGCGCACCGCTGCCATTGCGAGAATCGCGCATAATGTCGAGAGTTCGGTCGACATTGCCTGAGCCTCCGAGCCAGCCGTCGGCGCTGTCAGCAAGGCCGTCCAGGTGCAGTCCGCCGGTGATGGCGGCCCAGCAAGCTACTACAATGGCGGCTATTAACAGCGGTGTAATGTGGTCGTGAAGTACAACGGCGACGGCACTTAAAATGACACCTATCGCCAGCCCAACAGCAGGAAAACACACAAGTGACCGACCTTGGTCTTTTGGCTCAATGCTTTCGAGCGTAGGCATTGGTATTCGCGTAAGAAATATAAATGCGGTGGCAATAGCTTTAACCCAGTTGTTTTTCATAGCATAACGTTAGAAATTAATGGTGGAGTTGGGGGGTTGTGGAAAACGAGCTGTGGCCAATCGGGCTCTCCCTTTCGTTGGTGTACACGAATTCGACTGAAACAAGCATAGGGAACTTCGACTCGCGAAAGCCCCGTTAGTGACGTCTGCATAACATGACCGAGCAATGCTCTGATGACACCGCCGTGACAAACCAACAATACATGTTCTCCGGTGTGTCGCTGCAACAGCTGTTGCCAGGCATCCTCTATTCGACGGGTAAATAACTGGAATGTTTCACCGTTTGGAGGGCTGTATTTATCCGGTTTCTGCCATACTTTTCGAAATAACTCAGCATTTTCTGAACGAAGGTCGGCAAAAGATCGGCCGTCCCAGTCGCCATAGTCCATTTCGAGAAAGCCGTGGTCTGTTGTAACGGGTGCGTTGTGCTGTTCACCTAAATCAGTCGCAAATTGTAAACAACGCACCAACGGAGACGTGATGACATGCTGCCAGGGCGCCGTTGGATTGATATACGGAGTGACGCGATCTTTCATTTGTTGATAGCCGTTATCTGACAAAGGCACATCGATCCGGCCGCGCAATATATCGTCGGCTTGGGTCTGGCCGTGGCGTAAGAGGTCTATCGTTGTAATGGGGTTGGAGGGCATGGATTGTCCTGTTTCTCTATTCATCAGGGCTGCGAGTTTTTACTACAGACGTTGGCCGTTTCGAATGTCGCCATTTCATTATGTAGCGCGCAAGCGAGTTTTAATAGTGGTACTGCGCAGGCTGCACCACTCGCTTCGCCGAGTCGCATTTGCAGCTGGAGTATTGGCGTAAGGCCCAAAGCTTGAATGACAAGAATGTGCCCCGGTTCCGCCGATTGATGGCCAAGGATTAGCCAGGGAAGAATATCCGGGCGAATTTTAAGCGCTGTCAATGCAGCAACAGACGCAATAAAACCGTCGATCAAAACGGGTAGGCCAATCTGGCCACAGCGAATATACGCGCCGACTAGCGCTGCGATTTCAAACCCGCCAACGGCTTGCAGCCAGTACAGTGGTTGTTCAATGATTGAGGCATTGGTTTGCTGATGTAACTGCAGCGATCTCTCAATAACGTCTTTCTTATGTTGTTGGGCAAGGGGATTTAGTCCAGTTCCTGGGCCGGTCAGCTTGTCGGCAGGTAACTGAAGTAGAGCGCAACCGAGCGCCGTGGCAGAGCTAGTATTTGCAATGCCCATTTCACCAAAAATGGCTAATTCTGCGCCATTGGTCTGCGCGTCATCCGCATGTTGTTTACCGATCTGCAGTGCTTGCTGCAGTTGGTCGGCATTCATGGCGGTTTGTTGGCTAAAGTTATTGGTGCCAGCGCCGAGTTGATGAGTGTCTACTCCTGGAATGGGTTCCAGCTCGGATACCGTACCGAGGTTACAGACGCGCAGGCTGGCATTGAGTGCCCTGGCCAAAACTGAAATTGCCGCGCCACCGGCTGAAAAATTTCTAATCATTTCAGCCGTTACTGATTGCGGGAACGCGGATACATTTTCCTCTGCAATACCGTGGTCAGCGGCGAAAATACTGATTGAAATGTTGTCGATTGTCGGAAATTCCGTACGCTGTAAACTGGCTAGTTGTATCGCTAGAGTTTCTAGTCCTCCAAGTGATCCCGGGGGTTTGGTCAGTTGTTTCTGCCGGTTTTCAGCGGCTTTCCTGCTTGAGTCGCAGGGTTTAATTGCGTGCTGTTCCAGCCAAAGCATGGTGGTTCCCTATCGTGTTTCGGAGTCGATGTTGTCGGCCAGAGGTTGACCTTTAAAAACCAGCGGTAAGCCGGCGGCCGTCATGATGACCCGGTCGCACAGAGAGGCGACAGACTGATGTAAAAATCCATTCTCGTCAATAAACCGCCGATTGGCTTCACCTATAGGAACGATGCCGAGTCCGACTTCATTCCCAACGAAGATGATGTCCGCTTTGGTTGTGGCCAATGTGTCGATGAGCGCCTGTTTTTGTTCCGGCCACAGCTGGCGGTTACTATCCAGTAAACAGTTGCTTAGCCATAGTGTAAGGCAGTCGACCAATATGCATGTCTCGGGAGAATCTGCGATCTGTATTTGCTTGGCAAGTCCAATGGTGGTCTCAACACAAGCCCAGTGTTTGGGGCGACGTTGTTGATGATGATGAATGCGGTTCGCCATTTCGGTGTCGTTGAGCTCCGCGTTAGCGGTTGCAATATAAACGACAGATTTGTTAGCGTTCAGCGCTAGTCTTTCGGCGAGCGAGCTCTTTCCCGAGCGGGCCCCGCCGATAATTAATTGCTTCATAGTTGTGTATATTCGCCGGCTGAATATTTATTGGAACTAAAACTTTGAAATAGCGGTTGTGGCGGATTGTAGTCCAGCTGGGTTTTACATTCATCAAATAGTTTGTGAGTGTGGTAAACTTTTCCCATTGTAGGCTTTGGTTGTCACTGGGGCTTTGACTGAATGATAGAGGGGTGATTTATGCCATCGTTTGATATTGTTTCTGAAGTTGATTTGCACGATTTTACCAATGCCATTGATCAAGCCGGACGAATAATCGATACGCGATTTGATTTCAAGGGCGTAGATGCCAAGTTTGATCGCAGTGATTTAGTCGTGACTATAGTCGCAGAATCTGATTTTCAGCTTACCCAGATGGAGGATATGCTGAGAACTGCCCTGATCAAGTGCAAGATAGATCCATTGGCGATGACCATGGGAGAAGTAGAAACAGCGGGTAAGCAAGTGAAAAAGCTAGTGACAATGCAAAACGGATTGGAAACGCTTTTGGGCAAAAAAATTGTCAAACTCATTAAAGAGAAAAAAATGAAAGTCCAAACTCAGATTCAGGGTGAGCAGGTCAGGGTGACTGGGAAAAAGCGGGATGACCTACAGCAAGTGATGACTTTTCTTCGAGAGGAAGAACTGGATCAGCCGCTACAATTTACTAACTTTCGGGATTAGTCGCTTTTAGTCCACTTGAATAGAAATGATGCCTGGACGAATACCAAAACTGATACCATTGAAAGCTTCTACATCTTTATAGCGCTTGTACAGGCGATTGACTTGGAGAATGTATTCCATAATTTGTGTGGCATCCAATTTCCCAGTTGGTTATTGTGTTTATAATCGCTTGCCAACACAACTATAATTAACTGAAAAGGGTATTTTTTGATCAGTCCTGAGCTAAAAGCAGCAATTTTGAATC
>CAYNZI010000345.1:0-3797 GCA_964401565.1 uncultured Spongiibacteraceae bacterium | reverse complement strand
ATCGATGTTGAGAATGGCGGCTTTGACTGCCAGACAGATGCCATTCTGGAGATTGCCGCATCCACACTCACGATGAATGATGAAGGAATTATCTGTATTGATAAAACTTTTTCTTTTAACGTGGAGCCTTTCGAAGGCGCTAATCTCGATCCTGCGGCACTGGAATTTACCGGCATCGACCCACACCACCCATTTCGTGAAGCCGAGCCTGAAGAAATTGTATTTACCGACTTACTCAACGCCATTCGCAAACAGGTAAAAGTGCACGATTGCACCCGCGCGGTATTAGTCGGCCACAACGCCCACTTTGATCACGGTTTTGTTATGGCTGCGGTCGAACGCTGTCAAATCAAGCGCAATCCGTTTCACCCCTTTTCTGTGTTCGATACTGCATCGCTATCCGGCCTTGCGTTTGGACAAACAGTACTGGCCAAGGCGTGCCAAACTGCCGGCATTAAATTCAACAACGCAGAAGCTCACTCAGCCGCCTACGATACGGGAAAGACCGCTGAACTGTTTTGCCTAATCGTCAACAAGTGGAAAGACCTCGGCGGCTGGGACATCGAAAACAACAACATAGCAGGTATGGCTAATGACTGAATCGACATTTGCCAAAGGCCACCCAACTAAAAAAGGAGAGGGTCCTTACGAAGGTTACGTTACATGGGAAGGCTTAGATCCTTGCGAAGACCACAGCGGACCGTTTTATTTTAAACGAAAGCAAGATAAGTCTGTCGTTTGCGCATTGGTTGCCGAACCAAAGCATATCAATGGCGGAGGCAAGATCCACGGCGGACTGTTAATGACCTATGCAGATTTCTCCCTGTTTGCTATTGCCCATGAAAGCCTGGATACCGGCTTCGGCGTCACCATCAGCTTAAACGGTGAATTTATTGCAGCGGGAGAGCTTGGTGATTTTGTCGAAGCCCGCGGCCGAGTGGTTCGATCAACACGCTCACTGGTATTCGTACAGGGAGAAATATTTGTTGGAGAAAAAATATTGGTTAACTACTCAGGAATCATCAAAAAGTAGGCTCTTCCGGCGTTCTTTTCAGTGCCACGACAACGGCTTAGTGACAACTACTGAAGACGAAAAAAAGAGCTTGAGAAACCTCAAACTCTTTTTTTCGACAACACAAAGCGCACTAGAACACTATAATTTGTCGGCATTCTCTGACAAATAAGCTGCAACACCATCCGGAGACGCCGTCATACCCTTGTCACCTTTTTTCCAGCC
This sequence comes from uncultured Spongiibacteraceae bacterium, assembly GCA_964401565.1. GTDB lineage: Bacteria > Pseudomonadota > Gammaproteobacteria > Pseudomonadales > Dasaniaceae > Oceanicoccus. The sequence goes on along the minus strand of CAYNZI010000345.1, from coordinate 2,560 downwards.
AGCTGGACACACTTCACCATGCTCTTCATGGAACTGAAGCGCTTCGATAACGCGAATAAACTCATCAAAGTTACGACCTAAAGGCAAGTCATTGACAGTCTGCGAACGGACCACACCATTTTGATCAATAATGAACGCACCGCGAAATGCCATGCCGCCTTCAGACTCAACATCGTATGCGCGACAAATGTCATGATTAATGTCAGCCGCAAGCGTGTATCCAACCTGACCAATACCCCCATCATTCACCGCCGTATTACGCCAGGCGTTGTGTGTAAAATGAGAATCAATAGAAACACCTATAACCTCTACACCCAGCTCTTTGAACGTATCCATACGATGATCAACAGCCAATAACTCTGAGGGGCAAACAAAGGTAAAATCCAGAGGGTAGAAAAATACCAACCCGATTTTGCCTTTAATGGTATCTGCCAAATTGAAATTATCTACAATTTCTCCGCTGCCTAATACGGCATTGCAGGTGAAATCAGGGGCGGGTTTGCCAACAAGTACGCTCATTGCTATCTACTCTCCATGGTTAAATAAAAAACTTTCAATAACTGCTCAGTTCAATGGGGCGAGGATACTACACATCCAACAGTCACAATCCCAACCATTTTTTCAAATCAGGGCCCAAGATGATAACTATCAACTGCCACCCAAATTTACCGGTCACTAATCACTCAAAAGCATCTCCTTTTAGAGACAAACAAGCTAAATGCTATTGACAATGATTCTCATTCAAGATAATATTTGGCGATATTTGATTAAAATCATAAACAGATACTGGGCAATTTTATGTACGTTTGTATGTGCAATGCGGTAACCGACAGCCAAATCAGGGAAGCTGTCGAAAAAGGCGCCACACAGTTCGGCCAGGTTCGGAGAGAACTTGGGTTGGCAAGCCAGTGCGGAAAATGCGGAATTCTCGCACGCCGTATTTTCAACCAAAGCCTCGAGCTCAATGTTGAGCAAGAACAACTCTTCTACGCTATTGGTTAGGCACATGCTGCATCACCAGTGACACCTTAATAAGATTGATAATACTTTTCATTATCATTCGTAAATTCCTTGAAAATCAATAACTTACCACCATTACCATTGACACTATTACGCTTCTAGCCCACACTCCCCGAAACATTCCGACGCAATCAATACTCTCTGTGGAGCTATACCATGAAAGGTGACGCCAAAGTTATCCAATTCCTCAATACAGTACTAGGCAATGAACTGGTTGCCATCAATCAGTATTTCCTGCACGCACGCATGTACAAGGACTGGGGGTTAAAGAAGCTTGGCGATCACGAGTATCATGAATCAGTCGATGAAATGAAGCACGCCGACCAACTCATTGAACGAATACTGTTTCTCGAAGGCCTACCCAATCTGCAAGATTTGGGAAAACTGATGATTGGTGAAAACACTCAGGAGATGCTGGAGTCTGACCTAAAACTGGAAATGATCGCCCACAAAGACCTAAAGGACGCTGTCGTTTACTCAGAGTCTGTGGGCGATTTTGTTAGCCGCGATTTATTTCAGAGCATTCTGGAATCGGAAGAGGAGCATATCGATTGGCTGGAAACCCAACTTGTGTTAATCAATAAAGTGGGGATGCAGAACTACCAGCAGAGCATGATGGCACCCTGATAGCGCCAGACCTAACGTAGAGGGAAGTCTGACCGGAATAGGGTTATTTCGATCAGGCTTTTTTTGCCCTTCCCCCTAATACGCAATGACCTGTTTAATCATCACCTCTACCCTCTCTCTGATAACCCGCAACCACGGCCAAACGACGATCACTATCATTCGAAATAGAATGAATGACCCCTGAGGCCTGCCTGCTCTGCTGACTAAATATCATCAGCTCAATATGTCCGCCGCCTGCCTGGTCTCGCAAAACGTCGATATTTTTGAGATGAATTGCCGCCGGCCGCTGTACTGAGTAGTATAAAACACAAGATTTAATAACTAGAGAGTAATAATGAGCACCAGCTTAGACTTCAGGGCTATAGACCTACCCGAAAGCACTCTGGAATTACGCCAGAAAGTACGCGAGTTTATCGCACAAATACAACCACAAATAGCTAGCTTGCCCGATTCCAATTTTGACGCAGACAGCTCCAAATGGTTTAGCCAACAACTTGGCGCTAAGGGCTGGATTGGCATGACCTGGCCGAAAAGCTACGGTGGCGGTGGGCGCTCCTTTTTAGAACGATTTGTGGTAACCGAAGAATTGGTGGCTGCGGGTTTGCCGGTGGGCTTTCACTGGATAGGCGATCGCCAGTCTGGACCCGTTTTACTGCGCTATGGTTCTGAACAGCAGAAACGTGAAATTTTGCCAAAAATTATCAAAGGCGACGTATGTTTTTGCATTGGCATGAGCGAACCGGACTCGGGCTCAGACCTTGCTGCTGCCCGCTGTAGCGCAAAACGCAGCGGCCAAGGCTGGCTAATCAATGGCACCAAGCTGTGGACCACTGGCGCCCATCACGCCGATTATATGATTGCCCTGGTGCGCACCGAAGCCGCAGGAGACAATCGTCATGCAGGGTTCAGCCAG
>CAYNZI010000344.1:754-3798 GCA_964401565.1 uncultured Spongiibacteraceae bacterium | reverse complement strand
CAGTGCCCCATACCACCACTTGCCGATATTGGTCATTGAAGCCGATACCGGGTCAGTCGCCATAAAGATCATCCCGAAGGCGAATCCCCCCAGCGTTAAGTGCCAGTACCAGGGTAAATCAAACATAGGGTTGTTATCAGAACCGATCACATTAAACAGTGTCGATAAGGCAATCATGCCCAATAACACGCCGCCGACAATCCGCCATGAAGCTATGCGAGTCCACAGAAGAACTGCCCCTCCCAGTAATATAGCCAAGGTAGATGTCTCGCCCATCGCTCCAGATTCAAATCCGTAAAACGAATCCCACCAGCTCATCTGACTAACAAGCGCGTCGTAGCCATCGCTGAATGCGACGGACAAACCCGTTGCACCCGTGAACCCGTCAACCGCGGTCCAAACCGCATCGCCTGACATACTGGCTGGATAGGCAAAAAACAAAAATGCTCGACCGGTTAACGCCGGATTCAAGAAGTTCTTGCCGGTACCACCAAACACTTCTTTACCGATGACAATACCAAATGTGATGCCTAAGGCGACTTGCCATAAGGGTATTGATGGTGGGCAGATGAGCGCAAACAAAATTGAGGTGACAAAGAAACCTTCGTTCACTTCGTGACCGCGTTTCATCGCGAACAAAATTTCCCAGAAAGCACCGACAATAAATGTCACGGCGTATACAGGCATAAAATACCATAAACCGTACCAAAAGTTGTCCCAGATACTCGTTGGGTCATTACCTGCAAAGGCACTGATTAACGCGAAGCGCCAATCGTCGTTCAGAATAACACTGGCGTCGGCAATGATTGAGTTTGCTTGGAAACCAATGTTCCACATGCCGAAAAACATGGCTGGAAATGCACAAAACCAAACGGTAATCATCATTCTTTTCAGGTCGATACCATCTCGAACGTGTGATGTCGCATTCGTCGTACTATTTGGAGAATAAAATACAGTATCGGCTGCCTCATAAACTGCAAACCAGTTTTCCCATTTCCCACCTTTGTGGAAATGGGGTTCCATATCATCAAGTACTTTACGCAGTGCTGGAAATTTGACCGCCATGATTAACCCTCCTTCTCAATTCGAGTCAGGTTATCTCGGAGTATCGGGCCATACTCGTACTTACCTGGACAGGCGTAGGTACATAACGCCAGATCTTCTTCGTCCAATTCCAGGCAACCCAACTGCTGGGCCACTTGAGTATCACCAACAATCAACGAACGCAGTAGCTGCGTAGGCAGAATATCCAGAGGCATCACGTTTTCGTAAACCCCTACCGGTACCATCGCTCGTTCGGAGCCATTGGTTGTCGTGGTAAAATTAAACAGCTTGCTCTTGGTAAATTGTGACCAATAGATACCGAGCGTCGAGTGTTTTTCAATGCCGGGAGATAACCAACCCATGAATTCTCTCTCATCGCCTTCTTTCAGTACGCTCACCTGCTGATGGTAACGTCCTAAATAGGCGATGACACCGTGGGCGGTGCGCCCACCCAAAACAGAACCCGAAATGAGTCGATTGTTATCCGGCTTCACTTTTCCTGCGGTGAGCTCATCAAGATTAGCGCCGATTCGAGTTCTTAGCAGTTGCGGCGCCTCTACTTGAGGGCCTGCCAGTGAAACGACTCGATCAGTGAATAATTTCCCTTCAGTAAATAGTTTACCGATTGCGATAACGTCTTGATAACCAACGGTCCAGGCAACTTTATTAGCACTGGCAGGATCAAGATAGTGAATATGGGTTCCAACGAGGCCCGCGGGGTGAGGGCCTGAGAACTCTTCAGTTATGACCTTCGCAGAACCCATGGATATAGCGGCACCCGGTGCCGTTGCAACATAAAGCTTGTCGCTCAGCCGGCTTAATACGGTTAACCCATCTTCAAATGCTTTCGCCTGTTCAGCGATAACAATGGCGGGATCTGCTGCTAGCGGGTGCGTATCGATAGCGGTGACAAAAAGCGCATTGGGCTGACTGTCTGGCGCAGGAACACGACTGTAAGGACGAGTTCGAATGGCGGTCCATTGACCGGAATTAACAAGATTATCAACGACGGATTGACGATCCAGCTTTTCCAGATCTGAATATTGCTCAAAGGTCTCGTACTCATCGCCTTCAACATCGATAACGACGGACTGAAATACTCGCTTGTCTCCCCGGTTAATCGCCGCAATAGTCCCTGTAGCAGGAGCGGTATACATCACTCCTTCGGTCTTTTTGTCGGTGAATATAACCTGACCCGTCTTGACCCGATCTCCAACCTGCACAACCATTGTTGGCTTCAAACCGTTATAGTCGAAGCCAATGACAGCCACCGAGCGAGCTTTAACGCCATCGCTAACGACCTGATCGGGTGCACCGGAGATAGGCAAGTCCAAACCACGATTGATCTTAATCATAGGTGTGCCTGATTCTCGATAATTGTAAAAAATGTGAAATTGCGGGGTTCACTGCTAACGCGCCTGTGGTTACGCTACTACTTGCGCAGTAACTTCAACGAAATGTCCAGACTAAGGATAGACCAAAAACCGCACTACTCTCGTCGAAAAAGCCGTTAAATTAGACGGCCCTTCAAAAAAGGCGCAAGTATAAAGACCCGAGCCCCCAAATGCCAGAGGCACCGGCCCCATTTATTTGATTTGAAAGGTGTTTTCTCTACGTTTAATGGATTTGAAGGAACAAAACAAACATTACATGACACAAGCGTAATCTTTGAAGATAAGGCGCAGGATCAGGCCAAAAAAAATGCCGCGGGCATCAAACCTGCTCGGCGGCATCAAGGATGGAGAATAACCTGGTGCCATACCGACGCCAACACCCTGATTTAGCTTTCTTTTGGAAATACCCGGTACTCAACACCAGCCATTTGTTCCAGCACGCGGTGAACCTGACAACTGTAGCCGAATTCATTGTCGTACCAACAGTACATAATCACCTGTTTGCCATTGACAATAGTCGCGACAGAATCATAGATACACGCATGCCTGGAGCCGACAAAATCACTGGAGACGACTTCCGGAGAATTAGAAAAATCTACATGTTTG
>CAYNZI010000344.1:0-744 GCA_964401565.1 uncultured Spongiibacteraceae bacterium | reverse complement strand
TTGCGCAGCGGTGAATACAGCGAGATATTGCGCATGTATTCATTAACTTCTTCAGCGGTTGTCTCCCGCTTCAGCGTTAACTTCAGTATTGCCATCGATACGTTAGGGGTAGGAACACGGATAGCATTACCCGTCAGTTTGCCTTTCATGACTGGCAATACTTTGGCCACAGCTTTAGCCGCACCTGTTGACGTCAAAACCATATTGAGTGGCGCGCTTCTTCCGCGGCGATCGGCTGCATGATAATTATCGATCAAATTTTGATCATTCGTATAAGCATGCACAGTTTCAATGTGTCCTGACTCGATACCGAATTCATCGTCCATCGCTTTTAGCGGCGGAGCAATGGCATTTGTCGTACAGCTGGCAGCAGAAATAATTTGATCTTCTGGCCGTATTTGATCGTGGTTAATACCGTAAACGATGTTGGGAATATCCGACCCAGGTGCCGTTAAAATCACCTTTGACGCACCGGGACGCAAGTGACGCGACAAGCCTTCTTCATCTTTGAACATACCCGTGTTATCAATAACGATTGCGTTGTTAATACCGTATTTAGTGTAATCGACCTCTTCCGGCGCATTGGCGTAAATCACTTTGACTTCATTACCATTGGCAACGAACGATCCGCGCTCTTCGTCAACTCTAATCGTGCCGTTAAAGGGCCCGTGCACAGAGTCACGACGCAGTAAGCTAGCACGCTTAACTAAATCATTTGGCGCACCACCCTGACGAACAACAATG
>CAYNZI010000343.1:0-3811 GCA_964401565.1 uncultured Spongiibacteraceae bacterium | reverse complement strand
CAGCAAGCTGGGCTCGAAGGTGTGGTGCAAATTGCCAGTTTTCATCCTGACTATTGCTTCGAAGGGGTGGCGGCGGATGATGCGAGCCACTATACCAATCGCTCGCCATTTCCCATGTTACATTTTTTGCGGGAAGCCCAATTGTCGAGAGTACTGGCTACTTATCCTAACCCGGAGGCGATACCTGACAATAATATTCGCCGTTTGCAGGCACTCGGAAAACAACAAATTTTAGAACTGCTGGAACAGTAGCAGGCACTTCCAGTCACGTGATATCACTATCCATTAGAAGGGTTTTACTATGAAAAATTTGGCACTTCATTGGCAAATACTTATTGCGATCCTCGCCGCTACGGCTGCTGGCCTTTTGACGGGGACGGATACAGAAATATTTGGTGTTACCTTTTACGCCATGTACCAATTTGCCGGGACCCTATTTCTAAATGCGTTAAAGATGATTATTGTACCGCTTGTACTGTCATCAATTATTACCGGTATATCCGGTATTAGTAATAGCGAAAACCTTGGTCGTCTCGGTGGAAAAACAATTTTGTTTTACGCCACTACAAGCCTGTTAGCCATACTTATTGGGTTGACTGTGGTTAATATAACCACACCTGGAATTATCGATGGGCAGGCAGCTGGACAACAACTTAATCTGACGATGGATAAAGACGCATTGGCAGATGTTGTAGAAAAAGTTGAAGGCCGAGGCGTGAGTGATATCAGCGCAGTATTTTTACGCTTGGTTCCAACGAACGTTGTCGCGGCGGCTGCCGGCGGACAAATGTTGGGATTGATATTTTTTGGTTTGCTTTTTGGCTTTTTCATGACCCGTATTGATCGCGATAAAAGCGAATCGCTAAAAACGTTCTGGCAGGCCATTTTTGATACTATGATGCTCATTACTATGTGGGTCATGAAATTTGCACCTCTGGGTGTATTTGGCTTAGTCGCAAAAACTGTCGCTGCAACCGGATTTTCGGCGTTTGCTCCACTACTAATATTTTTCTTTTCTGTGGTGGCGGCTTTGGCTATTCATACTTTTGTTGCGCTGCCACTGTTATTACGTTTTGTGGGCGGAGTAAAACCGGGACGATTTATACGCGCAATGGCGCCGGTCATGCTCACGGCTTTTTCAACCGCGTCGAGTTCAGCGACATTGCCGCTGACGCTGGAAACCGTAGAAAAAGAAGTGGGTGTATCCAACCGCACAACAAGTTTTGTATTGCCTTTGGGTGCGACTATTAATATGGATGGCACGGCTCTCTATGAGTGTGTTGCTGCCATGTTTATCGCTCAGGCCTATGGAATTGATCTTAGTATTACTCAGCAGTTTACGATAGTACTGGTCGCACTATTGACGTCGATTGGTGTCGCTGGTATTCCCGCGGCCAGCCTGGTAGCAATTACCGTTATTCTGGGGGTGATGGGACTGCCTCTTGAAGGGCTTGGTTTGTTGCTGGTGACTGATCGAATTTTGGATATGATGCGAACGGCAGTTAATGTTTACAGTGATTCTTGTGGCGCGGTAATTATTGCCCGCTCTGAAGGCGAAGTAACCCATGTTGGCTTAGAGAGGATGTAGCACAGTGAGTCGTTTCTCCATGGTACAACCTATTGGCTTGATTCTTTTTGGTCTATTGATCACTTTGGGTTGCACCGAGGTGTTTGCACAACAAACGGAGTCGCAAACACCTCGTTACCACGCGGCTGAGCAAATCCTGCATGAGCTGGGGATTGCCGATGCCATAGCCCAAACTGACCAGATCATCGCGCAGAGTATTTTGGCGATGCGGCCCTACATTGACGAGTCATCCGTGCAGTATAGAGACGGGCCTTCACTGACAGACCTTTTATTGGATAGTAGCGGTAAAGAGGCAATTAGTGCGGCTACTACGGCCTACACGGCACAATATTTACCACACAATATTGATGAGGCTAGACAAATACTGGACAGTGAATTAGTGAAACGAGTTCGAAACTTTGATATATCGCTTGAAATGGACGGCGCGATTGATAAGTTTGTTGCCTTTCAGCAGAAACTTAAAGAGCAGCCAGTCAGTGAAAATCGAGCCAGTCTGATAAGTCGTTTAGACGCTGCTCTGTTTGGTTCGGCCGTTGCTGCGATGCTGCAGACCGAGATAGAAACATCCGTTGAGACGCTTGCAGCACGGATGATGGACTCTCCATTGTCGATACCCTCTGTATCGGATAAACAGGATCAACGACAGACCCATATGGCTGGGATTGCCGCGAACTTACATTTGTTTAGTTACCGATATATGCAAGATCGGGAACTGCAGCGCTATGTTGAATTGATGGAACAAGACAGTATCCAGCAGCTGCTTAATGTTAGCCTGCAAGGAATACAACAAGCCTTACAAGCAGGAAGGGCTCTGGCGCTACAACAGCTCCCCTCCGACCGTTAAATACACCTGTGTTTTTGACAGTATCCAATCTCTCTAGCTCTCGCTTCCCGTTAAAAGCGTCAAATAGCCGCCAATTATCGTTAGCACCTAACCTGCCGGCTTCCTCCGTACGATTTTTTCTTGTTATATTTCAGTAGTTTACTGTTTATGGCGTGATGAATTGTGACCTTGGCCTGATCGTTGCCTTGTATGTTGTATAAGAATTAAAGCGAATGCGATCAGGAGCAACATCATGCTGCATAACTACATGGCCAATCTTCAAAACAGCATTATTTGGGCGCAACACCAAGACGATATAGATGTCTTGTGCTTGGCCAGAGATAACATGAACCAACTGTTAGACTTTGTCACAACCTTGCCCGAAACTGCACAGTACCAAGTCCACCAACACATCGATGATGTGTTGCCTATGGAGTGGCCCATGTGGATGGAAGCCTGTCGTTACGAGGACTTTGAATGCGGTTCGGCTGTTGATGAAGTGCTTCACTGATCGGATAGAGCGTTTACAAGACCGGACTGCCCTACAGCGCGATGACTGAAAATTTGCTGGCAGCAGTCATCGATTTAATCACAGAGCTACGAGCACTGCACCATCGTCCTTTACCGTAAGTTGATTAATCTCAGTAGCTTTCAGATCGCCGTGGACTAGAAAATCCTGAATTGCGCGAAACCCATGCTGTAGTTCGGTAACCTGATTGCAACACTATATCGTTGATATGCACCCCGCCATATTTACAAATTCTCACGTCCTGGCAGTGTATTAAGATTACTTTGATACGCTGCAGGCTAGGAAATCGCGCAAATATTGATTTATTGAAATATTATAGAGCTACTCGCTAGTACTAAATTCATTAGTATCGAAAACTCGCCTGGGAACAATCATGCAGAGGCCGAAGCGCTGAGCGACTATTCTGAATCTCTTGTGGGTGTCATCGCTTACGTAAATTTAGAGCCATGTTCATTTCATGGTCGTACGCCTGCGTGTGCTAAATCACTTATTGATCGGCAGGTTTCAGCCTGTCGGGACTAGTAAGTCAGTTTCTGGGCCCCTATATAAATAAGTGTTAACAGATTGAATAGGCGTTGTGTGGTATTGACGTTGAATTTGAGGTGAAAAAATGGCAAAAATACGTAATTCTTTGCGACTCTCTGCGTTAGAAATTGACACGATAATGACCGAAGAATCGAGACTCCGAATAGCAACCATAGGCCCTGGGGGAGAAATTAATCTCACGCCAATGACGTTTGGTTGGGCGAATGGTTTCGTGTACATTTTTGGGCGAGGCCAAAAAGTTGCCGATCTGCGAAGAAATCCAACGGCGACGCTGTTAGTGGATGTTGGTTCAAATTGGCGAGACCTCAAAGGTGTGATGATGAGA
>CAYNZI010000342.1:0-3844 GCA_964401565.1 uncultured Spongiibacteraceae bacterium | reverse complement strand
AAGCCGGGACGGCCCAGGGCTATGGATCGGTGGTGCCCGGCCTGCTCCTCGGTGCCAGAAATCGAACTGGGTTTGTTCTTTCGGTTATTTTTCTTTCTCTTTTCCTTTGTGTTTCGATTTTGTGCTGACGGGGGTGTTCGTTGTTTGTACTTGGGGTGGGGACATATGGGGGGGGTAAGCTGTGACGGTGGGGTTTGTTGGCGCGGTTGATAATGGGTCTGGCGTTTCTACATGCTTTGTTTCCAGGCTAGTGTCTGCTGCTGATTTATTGGCCTTGATTAAATCGTGTTTAAATCGCTGTGTTGAATTTAATGTGGCGTTGCTGCTATCAGCCGTTGCTGGGTTTTTCGCCTTGGTTGCAGCCGTGAGTGTTGTTGCCTGCGGTATTTCTTGCATGGATACCTCGTCAATTCTACTGTGTTTTCAGCGCCTTCAAGAATCAGGGGTCAAGATGGCGGTAACCAGCGATGCTTTCGATTATGCCTTGCAAGCTTTTTTCGCCGCTTTAATTTGCTTACTGTAACAGTTTTCTTTTGACTCACTACCTACACACCAGCTTTTGCGTTTGTCCCATGCTGTAATTGGCTGTTGGAGGCCATTTGAGCATTTGACAATGTAAACTGAATACTTGGTGCCGTCTGGGGCTATACCGTCTGTTTGAAAACCGATTCTGGTTGGTTTGGCCGCCATTGCCGTCATGGAGAGTGATAATAGTGTGGTGGCCAAGATTGTTGAGATACATTTGTTCATGCTGTTTTGTCATTCCTGAAAAGGCTGATCGTGAGGGCGTTATTTTAGCATTTGAACCGGTAAATACCAGTTGCAGGCGCTGTTGTGTGAATATTGTCATGGATGAGGAATTGGAGAAATCCACTATACTGATGGAATGAATTGGTTTGCTGCTACCGTCGCGCTATTTTTTCTCTCCTCGCCTGTTGTTGTGGCATTGGCGAACGATGAATGTTCTGCCGGTCAACATGGTGCCGATGAGTGCGAACAGCCCTTGGTTGTTGAAAAAGAAACCTGGTTTGACGGTGGTCGAAGTTATGTGGGTACGTCTGCTGACGGCCTTGCCAACTGGATTGATAGTTTTTTTAGCGAGCCGCGCACTGATATTGAATCGGCCAATTCCTTATTGCGGTTAACCTATGAAGGCCAGTGGCAGGAAGGTGAAGGAAGCCGTGAAAATATTAAACTTCGAGGGAAGATTCATCTGCCCGGAATTAATAAACGCCTGAGTCTGGTTTTTGCAGACGAAGAGGGTGATGAGTCGGAGGTGGGTACTGATGTAAGTCGGCTTGCTTCCAGCGACGACGATACACAGCTGAGTTTGCAATACAGGGCCTTAGGGGGTGCGCGAGTGCGAGTCGATTACGGTCTGGGAGTGAGTTCTTCCCTGAAGGGGAAGGCTAAAATTCGCTACCGTTATCAGCGACCGTGGAGTGAAACAACGACACACCGTTTTACCGAAACACTGCATTTTGTGGACGGCGAAGGGTTTGGGCTGCGTTCACGTTACGAGATTGATCATGCGATCGGTGATAATCGGTTAGTGAGATGGGATAACAAGGCCGCCGTCGCGGAGGATATTAACGGGGTTGAATGGTCGACTCGCTTGTCATTGACCCAGCGTTTGAACAGAAAGAGTGCTGTGTCGCTATTTACCTGGACCAACGGTGAGACACGTCCGGAAACCCTGACAACGTCTTATGGTTTGGGGCTGGCTTTTCGTCGCACTTTTTATCGACCTTGGTTATTTTTGGAAATAGAGCCGGCTTATGCCTGGAGAAAAGAGTCGGCCGAGTTGCCGAGAATTGAAGAATGGCTGTTTGCGTTTCGGATTGAGATGCTTATCGATTAAATGTGCAGGAGAGGGGCAAAAAAAAGGCACCCGATAAAGGGTGCCAGTAGGGGATCTAACTAAGAGACTGGATGGATTCGGTGTAAAAAAATCACCGAAGTATTACTGACTTACCACTACTTCAATAATCACTCGCGTTTATGCGGGTGATCAACATCTGATGGTTACAATATAGGACAGCATTTCGAATCATTAAATCCGTAATAGTTAACAAAAAATGGCGGTTTCTCGACCAGATAGCGCGTTGTTGGTCATTGTTTCAAATAAAATCAATACAAAACAACAGGTTATATTTTTTGTGGCAGCGAAAAAATAATATCCTCTATGGCTTTAACCATTGGGTAAATCCTTAGAAACGTGACCTCCTTCTCATCGACATTAGGGTAAATCTTGAATAGATAAAGATGATTAGCTGCCGCCGTGGTTCTCCCGCCGGTTTTGCTGCAAATAATCGTCTACAAAAAGGTTGTGCTGCTGTAGTCTTCGGGCTTGTTTTTCACAATGTTTTTAAGAGGTTTGATTATGGTTGTTTCTTCGGTGCCTGGAGGGAAGTTGATGAACGCCGGTAAATGGCTATTGACGCTTTGCCTTGTGCAGTCTTGTTCGTTTGGCATTGTCAGTGACGATGCCAATACCAGTGCCAGCGACAACGGCTACATTGTGGATTACTCCCAGGCGCAGAATTATGCTCGAACCAGTAGCAATGACGCCGGGGCGGTTGCAACCGTGCATCCGCTGGCAACGGCGGCGGGACTGAATGCGCTAAATAATGGCGGTAATGCGATTGATGCGGCTGTAGCGGCGGCATTGACACTAGGTGTTGTAGATAGTCATAACTCTGGTATTGGTGGCGGTAATTTCGCGGTGATTCATTTTGCCGATGGAACCGTGCAGGCCCTTGATGGTCGTGAGATGGCGGCTAAAGCAGCGCATCGAGACATGTACATGCGCAATGGCGAAGCTGATGGTTCTCTCAGCAAGACCGGCGCCTTGTCTATTGGTGTGCCGGGTTCGTTAGCGGTCTATGATTATATGGTTAGCCATGGCGGTAGGTTAACACTGAAAGATCTGTTGCTGCCTGCGGCGGATATCGCCGATAAGGGTTTTAATTTAAGCCAGGTATCGGAAGATCGACTGAAATCAACGGCAGACAGACTTCGCTTGTTTCCCTCTTCGGCGGCCATATTGCTCGATAGTGAGGGTGAACCCTGGCAAGCTGGCCACCTATTGATCCAGAAAGATTTGGCCACGACCTATCAGAATATTGCTAAGCAGGGTATTGATTATTTTTATCGCGGAGACTTTGCCAGAGCCGTTGATCGCTGGATGGTGGCGAATAACGGCATTGTGACCTTTGACGATTTAGAGGCTTACACTATGTTGATTCGTGAGCCGGTGAAGAGTGAGTACCGAGGTTATACCATCTACGGATTTCCTCCGCCCAGTTCTGGCGGTGTTCACGTGGCACAAATTCTTAATATGTTATCGAACTTTGATGTCGCCGCGTTGAGTGATGCCGATCGTTATCATCTGTTGTCTGAAAGTATGCAAAGGGCCTTTGCCGATAGAGCTGAATTTCTTGGTGATCCCGATTTTGTACCGGTACCGAAAGGGTTGATGGATCAGGACTACGCCAATCAATTAGCCGCGCAAATCTCCATGAAAACAGCGAGTACCGATGTTGAACACGGCCTTCCTCCAAGAGCTGATATTGATTTGTTTGGCAAACATACCACGCATATTGCGGCCGCTGATAAATGGGGCAATTGGGTGTCGATCACCACGACTGTGAATACCAGTTTTGGGTCTAAAGTGATTATCCCGGGTACTGGGGTCATTATGAATAATCAGATGGACGATTTTTCTATACATCCTGGTGTTCCTAATGCCTTTGGCTTGGTGGGTAAGGAAGCCAATAGTGTTCAGCCGGGCAAGCGCCCTCTGTCCAGTATGAGTCCCACTATTGTGGTTAAGGACGGTAAA
>CAYNZI010000341.1:0-3846 GCA_964401565.1 uncultured Spongiibacteraceae bacterium | reverse complement strand
TGGTGCAGAGCTGGATCAGTTGCTCTCATTACATGCGAAGGCGAATGGCAATGCGGTTACCATTGCCCACGATGTCGAAAAGGATGGCAGCAATTGTATTGTTGTCAGTCCGCCGGACGTTATTTCTTTTCAATACGGAAGCGGTAGTTACGACAAGCATTGCAAGATCGGGAAACAGCATTCAGCGATAGTCAATGGCCTGTATTTGGCGGGTGCTGCACGTGATATCGATAATCCGTCTGACCTTGTTAGCCTGTGTTCAAGGCAGGACGAACGAAAAAAAACGTTGACGTTGCTAAGTGAGAGCGGAATTATGGACAGATTATTGGCGCAAGAGAAGGTTAAGGGTGATCCGCTGCGAGCGCTATCAGACACTATAGCGCGGGGACATTCTGTCAGTGAAAAAGAGGTTTTGATACTCGCAGAACCTGAATATGCTAACGAAGAATATACGGCGGAGCTAATAGCATTAGCCAGTCAGGTACGAGATCGAGGTTTTCGCAATGTTATAACATATTCGCGCAAAGTGTTTTTGCCACTCACACATTTGTGCAGGGATGTTTGCCATTATTGTACCTTCGCACAGACGCCAAAAAATGTTCAGTCACCCTATATGAGCGTTGCCGACGTGCTGGTGTCAGTCAAAGCGGCAGAAGAGCAGGGATGTAAAGAGGCCTTGTTAACCCTGGGTGAAAAACCAGAATTGCGATACAGCGCCGCTCGCATTGCCCTTGCAGAAATGGGGTTTAACTCAACTCTTGAGTACGTTGCTCACGTTGCAGAGGCCATTGTAAAAGAGACCGGCGTACTGCCACATATAAACGGGGGTTGTATGAGCGATGAAGAAATTGCCATGCTTCGACCGGTTTCGGCATCGATGGGTATTATGCTCGAGTCTGCTTCGGCAAGGCTTTGCGAGAAAGGCATGCCGCATTACGGCTCTCCGGATAAAGACCCCGTGTTACGGATGGATACTATTGACAGGGCTGGTAGGGCAAAGGTTCCGTTCACCTCTGGCATCCTGATTGGCATTGGTGAGACTCGACTCGAGCGAATTGAATCCTTATTGTTGCTCAGGAATAGTCATCAAAAACATGGGCATCTGCAGGAAATAATTATTCAAAATTTTCGTGCCAAAGCGGGCACTAAAATGGTTGCTGCACCTGAGCCAGATCTAAATGAGTTGCTGTGGACGATTGCTGTTGCTCGACTTATATTTGGTCCCGATATGAGTATTCAGGCGCCGCCTAACCTGAGCCCAGGGGTATTACCTAAAATAGTAAGTGCAGGCATTAATGACTGGGGGGGGATCTCTCCCGTCACTCCGGACTTTGTCAATCCAGAAGCACCGTGGCCTCATTTGGACAGTCTTGCCAGTGAGACTGCGAGTGCAGGAAAATATCTGCAAGAGCGCTTAACCATCTATCCATTCTTTGCCATTAAGGGCAAAGAATGGCTGGACAAAAAGTTGCAAACCCCTGTATTGAGGATGATTGACGCGGAAGGATTCCCTCGGGTTGATCAATGGTCTCCGGGAGAGGTTATTGCGCCTCCCGTTAGTATTATGGCGTTGCTTGATAAGGCGACTCTGGCTCACGTATCCAAGGATCTCGTAGCGATTGTCGAGCGAACGAAGCAGGGTGAGGCGCTAACGGAAGCCGAAGTAGTGCGGCTGTTTCAGTCTCGTGGTGATGATATGGCCTATGTCTGTCAGGCTGCCGATCAACAGCGAATAGATTGTTGTGGAGACAAGGTTAGTTTTGTGGTTAACCGGAATATTAATTACACGAATATTTGCTATTTCAAATGCCAGTTTTGTGCTTTTTCCAAAGGTAAGCTGAGTGAAAACTTACGCGGACGTCCCTATGACTTAGGTCACGAAGAAATTACTCGGCGATGTAAGGAGGCGTGGCAGCGTGGTGCTACTGAAGTGTGCATGCAGGGAGGTATTCATCCCGAATATACTGGCGAAACATATCTCGACATTGTGAAAGCGGTAAAGCTGGCGACCCCTGATATTCATCTGCACGCGTTTTCGCCGTTGGAAGTATGGCAGGGAGCGGCAACGCTGGGCATAGGTGTCGACGATTTTTTGAGTAGGCTAAAAGCAGCGGGGCTAAATACCTTGCCCGGCACTGCTGCAGAAATTTTGGATGATGAAGTCCGCGCAGATTTGTGCCCTGACAAAATTAACACGACGCAATGGTTTGAGGTGATGGAGGCCGCGCACAAGGTAGGTTTTAATACCACGGCAACCATTATGTATGGACACATTGAGAAGTTGCAGCATTGGGCTAGGCACTTGCTACGAGTAAGACAATTGCAGGAAAAAACCGGCGGGTTCACAGAGTTTGTACCTTTACCCTTTGTGCATATGGAGGCACCGCTTTACCTTAAAGGAAAGTCTCGTAGTGGGCCGACGTTTAGAGAGTCGTTATTAATGCATGCGATAGCGCGTCTGGTTTTGTCTCCTTTGATAGAAAACATTCAAACCTCATGGGTAAAAATGGGCGAACAAGGTGTCGTTGCATGCCTGCGCTCCGGGGCAAACGATCTCGGTGGTACCTTGATGAACGAATCTATCACTCGTGCAGCAGGTGCGGAGCATGGTGAGGAGTATTCGGTTGATCAAATGAAAAAGATCATCGCTTTAGCCAATCGCCAGCCCCGACAACGATCAACCGATTACCGTGACGTTGCGGAAGAAAGAGTTATTGCAGCGCAATATGCGGAGCCATTGACTGACATGATAAACACGGTGGAAAAAAAGTACGATAGGAAGCGGGGCAAAAAAATTCCATTGATAGTGAATGGTTGAATGATTTGTCCTCAGAGGCTGTAAAAACTACTTTTTGGGCGAGTCGTCCGGGTGAATACACATAGGGGGTAGGGGTGATGTTAGCTCACTGTATTCAAAAAAATATGTCACTCGGCCGATGCAGAGCGCTGTTGTTAGTTCTTCTGATTTTGACCTTAACCGCGTGCACGGCGAAGGTTTCCTACCGCTTTCTCGATTGGATCATTGCCTGGTCAGTTGACGACTATGTTGATTGGAATAGTCAGCAGCAGCAACAATTCAACCGCGTTGTATCAGAAAAATTAGCGTGGCATCAAAGTACGCAGCTGAAACGCTATAGCCAGTTCTTAGTCCAGGTGAAGCAGGATATGCGACAACCGCTGTCCAGAGAGCGGTCAATGGCGCGGATGCAAGAGGCGGAACAGTTGTGGATCCATACCCTGCAGGAGATTGCACCCGAAGCGGTGACCTTGTTAATGACGCTAAGTGACGAGCAGGTTGACGATTTTAGCGCTAATTTGACAAAAAAAATCCGAAAGATGGAAAAAAAATATAGCGCGACTAAGCGGGAAAAACTGGATTTAGAACGTATCAAAGCGGTAGAAAAAACAATCTATCGGTTTATCGGTAGATTGAATCGCAACCAAAAGGAAATAATCGCGCAATGGTCTTCGCGGCAGGAAAATACTCGCGAGTTCTGGATACAAAGTAGAAAGGAGTGGGCATTTGAATTTACCCAGGCATTGAGGGAAAGGCAAAGTACGCAGTTTCCTGGTCTGGCTTATACATTGTTGGTTCGTCCACAGTCACTCTGGAGCGACCAATACAGGTCTTTGATCGATAGCAATATAGGCCATGGAGTAGATCTCATGATTTCCCTTCAGGCGAGCTTAACCAACAAACAGCAGCAGCAGTTAAACGAGAATATCGATGATTGGATTGAGATACTTGATGACCTTTCTTCCTCCACAAGTGATGTAACTGTCGAGGTATCTCAATCGAACTGAGCGACATCCCGTTAACATTCACTGGTGATGGGCCCGCGATAA
>CAYNZI010000340.1:0-3849 GCA_964401565.1 uncultured Spongiibacteraceae bacterium | reverse complement strand
CGCGTGCCGACCAGCCTCGACGGTGCTCAAGCAGCCTCGTTTATCACCAAGGCCCGCAATATTCCCGAACGTATACCGACGAACTGGCAGATATCGCGACTGGATGATGTGACTGTGCGGGTAGAAGTTACCGGTGATTCTGAATTTATGGTGCCGTCAACGCGGGAGTCTTTGGTTCAGGCTGCGGGGCAGTTGCCGACTGGATTTGACCCCAGCGCTTTGTACGCGTCTCGCAATCACCCTAGAGGGTTGCAGATGGCAGTTTACGGTGCTTCTGATGCAGTGCAGTCAATGGGTATCGATTGGGCAGAAATATGTCGCAAGGTGGCGCCCGACCAAATCAGTGTTTATGCGGGCAGCGCTATGGGGCAGCTCGACCAGAATGGTCATGGTGGCATGCTGGGTGCAAGATTCGACGACAAACGTACGACGTCAAAGCACTGCCCATTGGGTCTTGCTGAGATGTCGGCCGATTTTATCAATGCCTACGTTCTCGGAACGATGGGAAGCACCGGCACCTACGTTGGAGCTTGTGCGTCGTATCTTTACAACTTAAAACAAGGTGTTGCCGACATACGCAGCGGTGCTGCCAGAGTGGTGATGGTAGGAAATAGTGAAGCGCCAGTTGTATCAGATGTCATGGATGGTTATGCGGCGATGGGCGCGCTGGCAACAGATCAAGCACTGCTAGACTTAGATGCCGGTTTGAGCCTGACGTCAGCAGATCACCGCAGGGCGGCCAGGCCCTTTAGCAGTAATTGTGGATTTACTATCGCGGAGTCGTCTCAGTACACTATTCTGATGGACGACGAGCTGGCGATGGAAATGGGCGCTACAATTTATGGTGCAGTGACCGACGTTTTCGTCAATGCAGACGGGCATAAAAAGTCGATAGCTTCGCCGGGCGTGGGAAACTATATCACTATGGCGAAGGCGGTTGCTTCGGCTCGTGGACTACTCGGCGAGGAGTCGGTACGACAGCGCTCTTACGTTCACGCACACGGAACCAGTACCCCGCAGAACAGAGTCACGGAGTCTCACATACTCAATGAAACAGCAAAAGCCTTCGGTATCGAGCGCTGGCCGGTAGCGGCCGTTAAAGCTTACCTTGGTCATTCTCTGGGGGCGTCAGCGGGCGACCAGTTGATGGCGGCATTAGGGGTTTGGTCTGATGGTATTATACCGGGTATTGCCACCATCGATCATGTGGCGTCTGATGTGCACGACAGTCATTTGCAGCTGAGTAATAAGCATTCGGATGTCGGTGCGCAGTCAATGGATTCTACTATTCTTAATTCAAAAGGCTTTGGCGGTAACAACGCGTCAGCGACAATAATTGCGCCACATATTGTCAGCACCATGCTGAAGAATAAGTACGGGGCTGCAGCAATAACGCAGTACCGAAAAAGAAATGAACCCGTTCTGGAAAAAGCCGCCGCTTATGATATTCTGGCTCTTAAAGGCGAGGCGTTGCCAATCTATAAATTCGATCACAACGTGCTAGGGGGCGATGATATTGAAATGTCACCTCATCACATTAAAATTCCAGGTTATAGCGAAGCGATAGATCTCGATATGAAATCACCTTATGCGGACCTGATCTGATTTATGTCGACTCATCTTAAACCCTACCCACTAAAAATTGCTGGACTCAACCATCCATTGAATTTGTGGTTGCATGATACGCGAGATCAACATGTCTCAAGAGATATTGCGGCGAACGGAATTTGGGAGGCTTACGAAACCCGTTTGGTGATAGAGAGATTGAAACCGGGAGATTGCTTCGTCGATGTTGGGGCAAATATCGGTTATTACACGGCGATAGCGGCAGACCGGTTAGGTGATAGTGGCTATATTGTCGCTTTCGAGCCCGACCCGGACAATGTTGAATTATTGCGAAAAAATATGCAGGAAAACGGCTTTGATAACGTCAATATTGTCGCGGCAGGTTTATCTGATAATCATCGAAATGCCGCTTTGTTTCGAAGCACGACAAATTTCGGCGATCATCAAATATACGATAATGGCGATGGAAGGGAATCGTGCCCTATTGATCTGGTCAATGGATCTGAGTATTTACAGGGGAAAGTGGAAGCGATCAATTTGTTGAAAATTGATACTCAGGGAGCAGAGTCTCAAGTCATTGCTGGGTTGTTGCCGATACTTAAAAAAAGTGGTCAGCAACTCTCCATTATTATCGAATTCTGGCCTTATGGTCTGCGAAAAGCAGGGTCCAGCGCGTATGATTTACTCGATATGTTAGCTGAACTGGCATTGCCATTTAAAATCATTGATCACGTTGACCATGGGCTATTGGATTGCACAGAACAACAATTGCGAGAGTGGGTTGAAATGGTAGAGTCTAATCCCGACGATCAGGGTTTCATGAATATCATGCTGGGCAGCTGACGGTCGATGTTGTATGGTCGAATCAGTCGATGGTAAGCCCGTTTTTGATGAAATTTTCAATACGGATTCCATGGGAGCCGTTTGGAATGACCGTTTTTATCATATGATGTTGATCACTGTTTTTTGCCGACACCTGAAGGTTTATTACTTTTTCCGGCATTGGCATTTTGTCTTCATCTCTCAGGGCTAGAATTTTTGGTAAGTGGCGATGCCGGTAGTTAGTGCTGATGACTATGCCAACCAAGCCATTTCTTAGTTCCGCAATGCTGCCGGGTGGGTAGAGTCCAGTGTTGCTAATATACTGGTCAACCAGCATTTTATCGAACTTTGTGCCCTTGTTTTGGTACAGTATTTTGAGGGCATCTAAAGAAGATCTACCGGCTTTGTAGACACGCTCGCTGGTAATCGCATCATACACATCACATAAGGTGACAATCCGGGTGAATTCAGTGATCCCCGACGCTTTTAGCTTGCGTGGGTATCCCGTTCCGTCTAATGCTTCATGGTGGCTATAGGCTACGTCAACGGCGCCGTGAGAAACGTCTCTGTGCGAAACCAATATGTCGCGGCCGTGCTGGGCATGGGATTGCATAATACTGAATTCGTCCCGCGATAACTGCCCCTCTTTGTTAAGTACTTCATTGGGCGTACGCATCTTGCCTACATCGTGCAACATTCCTGCGAGCCCAAGTTTATTTAGGTCTTCTTCACAGAACCCCAAATGCCTGCCAAAACTAATCGCTAATAGGCCGACGTTGAGAGAGTGCTCCATTGTGTATTGGTCTTTGTCTCGAATACGAGACATCCACATCATCGCATCGGGGTTACGTAAAATACTGGAAACACATTCTGATACAGACGCTTTAACCTCTTTAACGTTAATGCCACGTCCCAGTCGGACATCGTCCATAAAGTTTCGAGTTAATTGTCGTGCTGTGCCATGAGCCGATGCCGCGTGGGCGTATTCTTGTTTGTTGGAAACAGAATTTACATACTTCTTAATACGTGGGGTTGGGACCGACGATAGGTTGCGCTCTTCTGCTTTAAGCCAGATATCTTCTTTGTCTTCAATGTAAACGAATTCACAGTGCTCGGAGATGGTTTCAATTTCGCTGATGGAGGAGATCGTGAATCCTTGCAGGATAAAGGGGGTGTCGAGCCACGGGCGATCAAGTTCCGCGACATACATCCCTATCCTGAGTCCTGAGACAGGAATCTGGATCTTTGTTTGCTCCTGTATCGTACGCCCTGGGCGAACAATGCTTTTTTTTACATTCACGATTGTTTCCAAGAAAATAATTAGCCGATAATACCGGTGCTATCTACTAAATCAGTTTAGACAATAAACGGTTGAGCGTGAGGTTTTTTGCCCAAATTTTGACCTGAGCGTCATACTACCGAAATATGATAGTCACAAATATACTGTAAACTACGAAAGAC
>CAYNZI010000339.1:0-3860 GCA_964401565.1 uncultured Spongiibacteraceae bacterium | reverse complement strand
GACTGGCTTCGTATTGCAGACTTAGCCCGAGCGCGCCATGAATCAGCGACTGCACATTTTCAACGCTATCCTGTAGGCCCCGGGAATGCTGAATTTTACCAAAACCATCTCAGTAGTTTTTTTCAGCAGGAGCAACAACTCAAACAGGTCATCGACAGCGCACGAAAAAATGTCCTCAAAGATGTCTCTCATCTCAGTCACAATCGACGGGCGATCAGTGCCTATCAAAATGTGGTCAAACCTTCTCGATCAACGTAAAAAATTGAACAATGACAAACTGGAAATGCGGACAAAACTTTGCTGCGACGCTTCCAAGGTAAATGTCTCTACGCTCAAACGGCTTAAGGCTTCAGCGTAATCCAAATCCCGTATATCAGAAAGCACCTCGCTATTAATCAACGTTACTTGCTGATGTAAAGTTCTCACACTATCCACTGTATTTTGCCGGGCACCAATTTCCGACTTCACCTCAGACATATTAACCTCAGCGGCATCCAGATTATCGAGTGTTTCGGCCACTAACTGATCAAACATTAATTGATCCGCAGGAGAGTCGCCTATCGCCACCATCCCCTCTGACAATTTGGCAATAGTCGTCAGAATATCCTGCTTTTGGCTCGAGTTAACATAAAATAAATCACCATCTGCAGGTGTACCGGACAATGTTATCTCCCAACCCAAATTAGTCGGTGCCGCCAAAGGCGTAGTGTTGGCATCAATGGTGGTTGGGCTGCCAGTGTTAGCAACGCTGAATAGCGGGGTATTCACGCCACCATCGAAAATATCAGGCCTAGCGTACACGTCATACTGATTAGCACCGCTATTAAATTGAATGACGTAGTCTTCCGGGTAGGAATTGCTATCATAAGTGCCCTGGTCAGTCACACTGCCACCTACCACCATTCCAGCGCCTGAATTACCGACTTCAACGCTAGTTTCCACCCGCGTTTGCACCGAATCAATGTCCATAAAAATTCGTTTGCCACTGTCGCTAATAGGGATATGACTTGACGACGCAACCTGAACCAAACGCTGGCCGTCATCACCATGATAGACAAACTCACCGGCCGTTGTTTGCTCAAAAGGCTTTTCTTCCCCTTGATAGCCGGCAAATATATATTCTCCATTGATATCCCGAGTATTGGCGATACCCAGCAACTCGTCCAAACGAGCATCAAGTTCCGCCGCTATCGAGCGGCGGCTGGACTGGGTCATTGAAAGCGCATCAGATTGTATTGTCAGCTCGCGTACACGAACCAGTAACGTAGTGACCTGCTGCACCTGGCTTTCGGCAAGAGTCAACCTGCTCTCTACTGAATCAGCATTGTCGATGTACTGGCCGAGCTGTGACAACTCCTGATTAACCTGAATTATCCTTGCCGACGCAACCGGATCATCGGCGGGAGTGAGAATACGCCGTCCTGAAGCAATTTGCTCCTGCGTTTCAAACGCTTGTTTTTGAATACGCTGCATATCCTGCACGCTGGTATTAAACCCTTGAAGAAACGAAAAACGAATAGCCATCGCTTATACCTGCATTAAATTGGGTGGTGAATACATTTAACAATTATTTCTATGTAAAGTATCGGCCGCTAGCCTAAGCTATTGAGCAATGTATCAAAAATTTGTCGTGCGACATTAATCAGTTGTGCCGACGCATTATACGCCTGCTCAAACTTGATCAAGTTCGCCGCCTCTTCATCAAGATTAACGCCAGCGATGGAATTGCGACTGGCCTGTGACTGAAACAACAACGACTCCGAAGCATCGCGACTAACTCGCGCCTGTGCCGTTTGTGTGCCAATTCTCTCAATTAGGCTGCCATAGGAATTTTCAAAATTGGTTGCACCACCATCAAGAACATCCTGCGTCCTAATCCCGCCCAAAGCAACAGCATTGCGATTATCAGACGAACCATTCTCATTGAACCCTATGGTGAATTCATCACCGGCCTGCGGAGATCCGTTGATTTCAACCTGAAAACCAATAAAGTTAGGGTCGGTACTTTGTGACCCGAAAATCTCATTTTTCTGCCCTGGAATGATCGTCGAACTGAACAACACTTCTGGATTAAATGGGTCTGAGTTTTCAAAAACAGTGTAATCAGTTGCTGTCGTAAACCGAATTAATACCGGTGCAGCCAGCACCCCCGGCGATGTATAAATAGGGTTTGCCGGACTCAACGCGAGGTCACCATCATCAACAATAGCCAACATATTCCCGCTGGAAATCTCCCCGCTACCGCCGTTACCTATCTTCGCATCGGTGACAATCGGCGCAGCATAGGCCAGCTCTTGCACCCGTGAAACATCCACCATGATATCAGCACCACCTGTTCGGGTGGGTTGAATATAAAATTGATCGTCGACTGCCAGGTTAGCTTGAGTTGCCGCGGAAATATCAATACTGAATCCATCAATATCAATGCTCTGAGCTCCCGCCACCCCATTAACGATTGTGACCGTATTATCGCTGACACGAAGAACCCGGTAATCCAACGGTCCCGCCGCATCGTTGTCGATCACACTCAATCGATAATCGCTGGTCGTGAGTTGAGCGACATCTGTAATATTAACCTCAATGTTTTGCAAGGTTGGGGCTGAATTCCCTCCATCGTTTTTTACCCTTTGCTGAGGGGTATTGCCTGCGTTAACGTCGAGAAAAATATCTCCACCCAAATTACCATCGAGATCAATACCCAGCGCATTTTGTTGATTCATGCTGTCCGCCAAACCGATGGCGATACGGCCTACAGAATTCAACAGCTCGCTGCCAACATCACGAAAGTCCAGCAATCCGGCCATCTCACCACCGGTCATGAGATGAGTCACTCGCTGGGACACTCCATTCGAACCAACGAGTACAACTTCCAAACTATTTGCCCCGCGCTCGGTACCGATAGCCAAGGAGGTCGTCCCGGTTACTAATGGCAAGCCATTGCCGACAAACACGTTCAAACTATGGCCGTCTTGAACAGTAGAAACATTGACGATTTCAGAAAGCTGTCGCAATAGTTCGTCGCGCTGGTCCAACAATTGATTCGGTTGAGCACCACTACCCCGGGCCAACTGATCGGCTATCCCGCCATTCAGCGCAGCAATCCCTTCGACCAACGTTGTGGCCTGCAATGCCAGTGAGTTCAATTGACTATCGATCGAACTAAGTTGCTGTTCAACTCTACCCGTTAAACTGTTTATCCGTTGCGACAAACTCTCTGCTTCGCTAATGACAACCTGCCGCGCAGGTTCCGAGGTTGGGTCTTGGGCGCTAGACTCAACCGCGGAAAAGAATTCACTGATTGCTGCACTCAAACCACTGAAATCATCAGCCAACAAAGCGTCCAATTGTTCAATATTAGTGGCGAAAATATCAAAACTACTGCTACTGCTGGTATCTGACCGAATTTGATTGATGAGAAATTGATCAATAATGCGGGTGACTTCATCTACCGTATTGCCGGCACCCATGTAGTTGCTACCCTGCAATTGTTCCGGGCGAGTACTGAGCTCTGCACGCTGGCGACTGTAACTTTCTACACCCGCGTTTGCTATATTATTTCCCGTCACCTGCAATGACGTTTGGCTTGTTGTTATGCCACTGATACCTATTCCTAACAAAGACATGTCTTATTCCTACCAGGTTTTCACAGCCAGCTGTGGCAGCCTGGACATCGTGTTAATTGCAGCACGGAAACTTTCGCTATTTGAAATATTCAACACTTTATCGGCGTAATTCGGGTCGGTCGCATAACCGGCCTCCGCCAAATTTCGAATATAGGATTCTGAATTTTCACTGTGCACTGCTTTCTCGTAACGAGGACTGCTAGCAATGAAATCAACATAGTCGTCAAAGCTGTGCTC
>CAYNZI010000338.1:0-3860 GCA_964401565.1 uncultured Spongiibacteraceae bacterium | reverse complement strand
GGCGGCCCAGCTAGAACTATTCAGTTGTGAGTCCGTCGTCGTTATAGTTGCTGATGGCAGTAAACCAGCGGTAGCTACGTTCATAAAGCCCAGCATCATTGCAGAGACTAAATAGCACTCTATGCGGCTAAATGTTATCAGCTTCGACATCACGCCGCGTTTTGTCACGATGTTTTCCTCAATGATATGGGACAAAAAAGTAACCAACCACTCAGTTCGCCATCGACATTAGCCACGGTTATCTCCCGCTAAGCCCGCGGTATAGACAGAAACACATTAGTAACAATACGACGGTGAATGGCAACCCGGTGGCAACAGCGCCGGCCTGCAGTGCATTTAGCGCTTCTTTGCCGCCTCCGAACAGCAGTGCGCCGGCAATACTGCCCTCCATTAGCGCCCAAAAAATGCGCTGTGGGACGGGGGCATCCAGCTTGCCACCAGCCGTAATACTATCGATTACCAGCGAGCCGGAATCTGAGGATGTCACAAAAAACATCAACACTAATAGAATACCAAGGCCGGTTGTGATCTGGTTGAGCGGTAAATTCTCCAGCATTTGAAAGGTAGCCAGGCTGACAGTGGCCGAATTAATGCCGGCAGCCAGGCCGCCGATTTGGTTTTGTGCCTGTTCCAGGGCGCTTATGCCAAAACTACTTATCCAGACCACCGTGACCAGTGTTGGTACAAGTAACACGGCAATCATGAATTCTCTTACGGTGCGGCCACGGGATATTCTGGCAATGAACATGCCAACGAAAGGTGACCAGCTAATCCACCAGGCCCAGTAGAAAACTGTCCAGCTATGCATCCAGCCTTCATCCTGCCGATCGGTCCATACGCTGAGTGTTACCAGATTTGAAAGATAGTCGGTGGAGGTGGCTAACATTCCTTTGAAAATGGCGATTGTTGGGCCAGTGATGATGACAAACATTAGCAGTAGCAGTGCCAACCCCATATTGGCATTACTCAGTATTTTTACACCGCCATCAAGGCCTCTAACTACCGATATAATGGCAACGAATGTAACACCCGCAACAATGGTTATTTGGGTGTTTAGGTCATTGGTAATACCAAACAAAAAATTCAGCCCTGAGGCCGCTTGTGCCGCGCCCAACCCTAATGATGTTGCCAAGCCGAAGATGGTGGCCAGCACTGCCAAAATATCAATAGCGTGGCCCATCCATCCCCAGCAGCGATCACCCAGCAATGGATAGAACGCCGAGCGAATGGTCAGGGGCATGCCTTTGTTATAGCAAAAAAAGGCCAGCGACAAACCCACCACGGCATAAATTGACCAGGCGTGAAGCCCCCAGTGGTAAACAGTAGCCGCCATGGCGAGGTTGGCAGCTTCTGGTGTCCATGCTTCTACCCCTAAAGGGGTGCCGTCCCAGCCGCTGAAATAGGCCATGGGTTCTGCCACGCCCCAAAACATAAGCCCAATACCCATGCCTGCTGCAAACAGCATCGAAAACCACGACAGCCGACTAAAATCGGGTGTGGCGAGGGCACCACCAAGGCGGATTTTCCCGAAAGGCGAGATGATTAGATACAGGCAAAACAAAAGTAGCAGATTGGCTGAACCCATAAAAAACCAATCAAAGTTGACGATGCTCCAGGTTTTTACGGCGCCTAAATTGGCATTGGCAAACTCTGGGAAAATAATGGTGCCAGCCACAAAAATGATAATTAATAAGGCGCTGATAGCAAAAACGGGGTTATGGATATCCATTCCCCAGACTTTTACATTGTTCTCTCCAATCTTGTGGTCGATTTTATAATGGGTTAAGCCAGATGTATTCATAGAGTAAGGTAACCCAATAGGTGTTTTGCGTAGCTGTTTTAAGGGGGAATATGGCGGAGTATGACTGTTTTTTTGTGCGTCTATTATGGTCGTTCTCACCGGTGGTAGCGATCTATTAAACCACAGTACTGTGCAGCATGCAGGATACCCCGCTCGCAGCGACGGCAGTAGGCTGAAATAACAGTCCAATGACACCATCGAGAGTGCGGCAGTTCATTTCAACGATAAAGCTTTCGATCGAGGGCATACTGAAATAGAATCGAATGCATTTTAAGCACACACATCATCGGGCGGTATACTGTTGTCTACCCGACAATCGCCAGCGAATTAGCCAGGGGGCTGTTGCAAAATGATCACGCTAACTATCAATAATCATCACACGCCACTTAAAGACATTGATCCGGAAACACCATTGTTATGGGCACTCCGGGATACACTCGGCTTGGTAGGCACCAAGTTTGGTTGCGGCATCGCCATGTGTGGCGCATGTACCGTTCATATAGATGGCACTCCGGCCAGGGCGTGTCAGTTGCAAGTGGGACAGTTAGAGGGAAAGAAAATTACCACTATCGAAGGCATAGCGCCTTCACCCGATACCTTACACGTGCTGCAACAAGCGTGGATAGATCACGATGTTCCCCAGTGCGGTTATTGTCAGACCGGGCAGATTATGAGCGCAGTCGCTCTGCTGAATGAAAACGCCAATCCGAGTGATGCCGACATTGATAGCGCTATGGCGGGCAATCTTTGCCGATGCGGTACTTATATAAGAATTGTTGCCGCCATTAAAGATGCCTCGTCTAAACTCGCGACTGCACCCGGCACCCATGCCAAAACGCAGGGAGAAAATCTATGAGTGCGGATAATAACTCTGGATTTTTTGATCCCACTGAGTCATTTTTGGCCGATACGTCCACTGAAACAGCGTCAATTGCGCCGGCACTAACGCGCCGTCAGTTTTCTGTGTTTATGGGCATAGGTGGCGGCTTTGCATTGGGCATGTTGAATGGCGTGAATGGGGCACATGCTGAAGAGGCGCCAAAAAATAGTGGCGCTACCGCGGTTGATATGAATGCCTATGTACACATTAACGAAGCGGGCGAGATCACTATTTATGCGCCGAACCCGGAGATAGGCCAAGGTGTGAAAACATCATTGCCGATGATTGTGGCAGAAGAGCTGGATGCCGATTGGCAGACGGTAACGGTACACAATGCAGCGGTGAATGAAGCTAACTATGGGGCTCAGTTTGCTGGTGGTTCTTTGTCGGTACCGCAGCGCTGGGATGAATTGCGGCAAATGGGCGCTATGGCCAGGCAAATGTTGCTGGCTGCGGCCGCCGAAGAATTCGGTGTTGCAGTTGATCAGCTCTCTACTGCCAATTCGTTGGTGACTCATGACGCCACCGGTAAGAATCTCAGCTATGCCAGCCTGGCACAGAGTGCGGCCAAACAAGCGGTGCCACAAGTCAGTGACTTACCGTTGAAAACCCGGGCTGAATATCGTCTATTGGGGACACGCATCACGGGTGTTGATAATCATGCGATTGTTAGCGGCGCGCCACTGTTTGGTATTGATACCACTATTGCAGATATGCTCTATGCCACCTTCACCAAGTGTCGAACCATTGGGGGAAAGGCGATTTCGGCTAATTTGGACGCAGTGAAAAAACTGCCGGGCGTGGTCGATGCTTTCATTCTGGACGCTAACGTCGATATTTATAAATATGATTCACGAGGTTATGAGTTGTCCTCAGGTGTGGCGATAGTTGCCCGATCTACCTGGCAGGCGATAAAAGCCAGGAAAAGCCTGAAAATTGAATGGGACACCAGTAAAGCATCTGCCGATAGTTGGACCGAGATTAGCAAGCAGGCAAGGCTTGCGGCGCAACAGGATGGCAGCGACGTGTCGGTCGATAAAGGTGATGTCAATGCGGCCTTCAAAAACGCCGGTGCGGTGGTGGAAAGTTTCTATAGCACCGACTTTGTGTCGCACGCCCAGCTCGAACCACAAAACTGTGTAGCGTATTATAAAGGTGACTCGCTCGAGGTTTGGGCGC
>CAYNZI010000337.1:0-3886 GCA_964401565.1 uncultured Spongiibacteraceae bacterium | reverse complement strand
GCAATGAAGCCGGTATCGATGGCGGAGCTATTGGACACATAAAACTCCATGACGAATACAGCACTGTCGACCTACCTGCCGGCATGCCCAAAGAAATTTTGCACCACTTAAGAAAAGTTCGTATTTGCAATCTGCCCACGCAAATTAAACTCGATAACAGTAGTGACGGCAGTGACAGCGAAGGCGCCAAACCCAGTGCTAAAAAACGCAAGCCAAAAGCCGACGGTAAAAAACCCGCCAGTAAAGGTAAAGGCGAGGTAAAAGCTAAAAAACGCAAACCCGACTAATAGCCGCTTCAGCAATCGGGTTTGCATCACTTAACCGGCCAATACGATTTGTATGAGCAAAAAAGACGCCATCTACTCTCAGCCACTGGACACCATTACCGGATTTACCTTTGACGAGCATGTCGTCAACGTATTTCCGGATATGATTCAGCGTTCGGTACCCGGTTACAACACCATTATCGCCATGACCGGCGTGCTGGCTGAACGCTACGCTCAACCACATACCCACTGTTATGATCTAGGCAGCTCTCTGGGCGCATCAACACTCGCTATGCGTCGCCAACTACACAACCGCCCCTGCAAAATTATCGCTGTTGATAATTCTGCCGCCATGCAAAATCGCTGCCGGGAACTTCTCGCTCAAGACAACGATAACAACGCCTCGCCCATTGACGTAGAGCTGGTCGAAAGCGATATACGCGATGTCACCATTGATAATGCATCAGTCGTAGTTCTTAACTTCACCTTGCAATTTATCGCGAACGAGTCACGAGAGACCTTGCTGAAAGGTATTTTTGACGGCATGCGTGACGGCGGTATACTTATACTGTCCGAAAAAATTCTCTTTGAAGATCCTCACCTGCAAAAACTCAACACCGACTTGCACCATAGTTTTAAGCGCGCTAATGGCTACAGTGAAATGGAAGTCAGCCAAAAGCGAACCGCTTTAGAGAACGTCTTGATCCCCGAAACTATTGCGGCGCACCAGCATCGATTAAAAAAAATAGGTTTTAATAATGTTGACGTTTGGTTTCAGTGTTTCAATTTTGCATCGTTGGTCGCTATTAAATAATGATTAACTATCAGCCCTTTCTCGATCTGTTACGCGACAATCCGGACTACACAGACAGCTTATCCGACTGGATAACACAATTGCCGCAACAGATTGAGGCGGGGCTCAGCGAAAAACGCCATGGCGACCTGCCCCGATGGAAGTCCGTATTGGCGACGCTACCCGACTGGACCGTTGACAACTACACACTGGACCAGCCAGCCATTGAGGTCTCTGGCAAACCACTGACGAGCGAGCAACAGGCCACATTCAAACATCAGCTAATGGGGTTACATCCTTGGAGAAAGGGCCCATTTGATCTGTTTGGTATTGGCATTGACACCGAGTGGCACTCGGACTGGAAATGGGATCGGCTTAAAGATCGTATCGAGCCGCTTACCGGACGAAAAGTTTTGGATATTGGTTGCGGTAGTGGTTATCACTGCTGGAGAATGCGCGGCGCCGGTGCTGAACTGGTGATAGGCATTGACCCTACCCCGTTATTTATCGTGCAATTTTTTGCTCTCCAAAAATACATTCAAGATCATCATGTCGCTGTTTTACCGATGGGCATAGAACACCTGCCTGAAAAACTACGATTTTTTGATAGCGTCTTTTCAATGGGCGTACTCTACCATCGGCGCTCGCCCTTTGATCACTTAATCGAATTGAGAGATTGCCTGATATCCGGTGGCGAGCTGGTTCTGGAGACACTGGTTATCGACGGCAATGAGGGAGAAGTACTGGTGCCTGAAGGCCGCTACGCTCGCATGGGCAACGTCTGGTTTTTACCGAGCACCGCAACCCTGGAATTATGGCTGAAAAAAGTCGGCTTTAAAGACGTCCGGCTCATTGATGTCACCGTTACCCGCACAGAAGAACAACGTAGAACTGAATGGATGACATTTCACTCGCTTGCCGAGTTTCTCGACCCACAGACAAACGATAAAACCATCGAGGGTTATCCCGCACCCAAACGAGCTATTTTCTCTGCCAAGGCACCATAACAACCTCTAACCCACCTGCCGGTCAATCAGATTGCCGTCATATCCTTATACCTAAACCACTGTTGCGCATTACCTATCAGATAGATTACCCTCCACCTCTTATCACTCAACGACACTCAGCTATGACTTCAATCTACGACTTTGATGCGGAAACAATTGGCGGCCAACCCGCCCCCATGGAAAACTACAAAGGCAAAGTTCTTTTAATCGTCAATACAGCCAGTAAGTGCGGCCTAACACCGCAATTCAAGGGACTCGAAAAGTTGTATGAAGACCTCAAGGACCGAGGTCTGGAAATACTGGGCTTCCCCTGCAACCAGTTTGCCAACCAAGATCCCGGCAGCAATGAGAAAATTGAGGAATTCTGCCAAATGAACTACGGCGTCAGCTTTCCTATGCATGCCAAAATTGACGTCAACGGAATGAAGACCCATCCACTGTTCAAACACCTGAAAGAAAAAGCACCGGGATTCATGGGTACGCGTCAAATCAAATGGAATTTCACCAAATTTTTAGTCAATGACCAAGGCAAAGTATTAAAGCGGTTTGCCCCTACCGACACCCCAGAGCAAATCAGATCGGCTATTGAGCGAGTGCTACCCGAATAGGCACGAAGCCGTCATTGATTAGACAGCCTGATAACCTTAAACCGACCGTTGTCGGCTACCGTTTCAACCAGGCTGAACCATTTTTTTGCCTTCCGTTCCAGCGGAATAAAACGATTAACCACAAACAGCGCCACGCCGTTACGGGTCATTAGCCGCTTACTGGCCAGTAGAAATTTTTCAGTGAGCTGGTCTTCCACATCGAAGCCCTGATGAAAGGGAGGATTACACAGCACCATATCGGCGTATGTCTGAATGCCGGCCGCACAATCATCGACAACAACTGAACCATTAACGCCCTGTTGACGAAAGTTCTCGGTGCAGGCATTAATCGCCGCCATGTTGTTGTCGCTGGCAATGATATCAGCCTTTATTATTCGGCTAGCCATCACTGAAATAAAGCCGTAGCCACAGCCCAAATCGACAATAGTCTGCGGGGGGCGGCTCAATAACGCCACTTCATCTGCCAGTTGATCGACGAGTAACTGACTCCCTTGATCAATTTTATTCCAACCAAAAATACCTGGCTTAGTGACAAAATCAACGCCATCAAACGCTAACATAGACAGCGATGGATATCCCCTGTCATCAAGAAGCTCACCATCACCGCCCTGGCAAAGAATCGCCGCCATGGTCGCCGTTTTGCTGCCCCGCTGCTTTTCACCCATCTCACCAAGCAGGCTGATCGCCTTGGTCAGATACGTCTTGATACCGTCATTTTTATAACCGGCCAGAAACAGCACCCCGCCCTCTCGAAGGCATGCCGAAGCCGCGTTGATAATGTGATGAACAACGGCCTTTTCCTTTGAAACCCGATAGTAAATAACATCAAGCGATGACACCGGCACTGACGAAAAATCATAATCGCTTAGCTGAACCGAACATCCAGCCACCTTAAGTGCTGAATACACATCGCATCGACTCGTCACCACCTGCAGACAATCGCTAGGTTTAACCGCTGCAATTTCGGCGTCGGCAATATTTTCATCGACCACCCACAATGCCCGAAGACTATCGTCGGTCTCATTGATTTTTCTGGCTAACAGTTGAAACGGATGATCAATCATACACTGGCAATTTCCATGGCGGTCAGCAACCGATACTCGCCCGGCACGAGGGCGGCATCTAAAATAATGTTGCCGATACGTTCTCGATGAAGACATTCGACTTTATTACCGACGGCGGCAAACATGCGCTTAACCTGATGATACTTGC
>CAYNZI010000336.1:0-3894 GCA_964401565.1 uncultured Spongiibacteraceae bacterium | reverse complement strand
CCGCACGCATTGCTATACGCGATATTTCAACGGGAATTAGTCGCACCGGCATGGCCGTAGCAGCACTGACAGTGGCAGTATCAGTCACCGTCGGTGTGGGTGTGATGGTCAGTAGCTTCCGAGAAACCGTTAACACCTGGCTCGGCCAATACCTGAGCGCCGATATTTATGTTTCAACAGCTGACAGAAGCGGTACGGGATTAACACAATCCCTTGTTATTCGACTTCAGGACATACCCGGAGTCTCTTCCGTATCTGCCAGTCGAGTTACCACCATAGAAACGCAGTTTGGACCCATTCGAACCATCGCGACAACACCCATCAAGGGCAAATCATCGCTACCCCTCAAACACAGTATCGACGATGCTTTAACACTGTTTGATCAGGGTAAAGGTGTCATGATTTCTGAACCTCTTGCCTATCACCAGCAGCTCGCCCCCGGCGATAACATAAGCGTTATGACAGACGAAGGTACCAAGTCTCTTTCTATACTGGGCGTCTATTACGATTTCACGAGTAGTACCGGCATGATTACCCTGCACAGAAGCGCTTACCGACAATGGTGGAATGACGATCGCATTTCAACCCTGTCGATATACCGGGAGGCAAACACCAATCAGGCAGAACTCCTAAAGGCGGTTAAAGAAATACTAAACGATGAGGGCGAACAAATTCGAGTGAGCTCAAACCGGGAAATACGAGAAGTGGCCATTGACGTTTTTGATCGAACCTTTGAAATAGTCAGCGTATTGAGAGTTCTGGCTATCGTCGTTGCCTTTGTCGGTGTGTTAAGCGCGTTAATGGCACTGCAATTGGAAAGAACAAGGGAGTTCGCCATTTTGCGTGCCACCGGCATGACCCCAAAGCAAATCAGTTTAATGATTCTTGGACAAACCAGCTTGATGGGCGTGTTAGCGGGACTGATGTCTATACCCCTTGGCCTAGTAATGGCCAATATACTCATAGAAGTCATTAATCGAAGATCGTTCGGTTGGAGCATGCTGCATCACGTACCCAATGTTGTTTTAGTCGAAGCACTATTGTTGGCGATATTTGCAGCAGCCCTTGCCGGTATTTATCCTGCGCTAAAAGCGTCCTCTATTTCGCCGACTCAAGCCTTGCGAGAGGAATAATTGTGGTGTCTCTTTCCCCCAGTCTTGCAATCAGCGCCCGCACAAACAACAAGCGTGCAGCCGGGTTTTTGTTCGTGTTATGCCTCATTGCCTTAGCCGGGTGTCAAAAGCCCCCTGAGGCTGCGACAGGTCTCGACCTCGGCGATATTCTCGGCGGACAAGATACCGCTGGTTTCGAAAGAGCACTGACAAAGAGAGAGTTCCATTTCCCCCAAGACCATGCAGCACATGAAACGTTTCGAAATGAATGGTGGTATTTGACCGGCAACGTGTCTGATGGAGCGAAGAGGACCTTCGGCTATCAGGTAACCTTCTTTCGCACGGCGATTGCGCCAACATTACCTTTGCAAATTCAACCCACCGAGCAGCAATCAAACTGGGCAGTGAACAACGTGTGGATGGCCCATGCTGCGGTCACCGACATCAACGGAAAAATTCATTACCACACGCAGCGTTTTTCAAGAGCCAACCCGGGCCTTGCTGGCGCCAAAATTGACCCCTTAAGAATATGGCTGGAAGACTGGACTTTGCACAGCGTTTCAAACGATTTCCCCTGGCAACTGCAGGTGAACACAAAAGACTTCGATCTGACATTAGAACTTAACACATCCAAAATACCCGTTCTGCAGGGAGATCAAGGGCTTAGCCAAAAGAGTGCTATTGCGGGAAATGCCTCCTATTACTATTCATATACCCGCATGGCAACCAAGGGCAGTTTACGGCTTAACGGCGAAACAATAGCCGTCAGTGGTTCCAGTTGGTTTGACCGCGAATGGAGTACCAGTGCACTCGATAAAAACCAAAGTGGCTGGAACTGGTTTTCTCTGCAACTCGACAGCGGTGACGACTTGATGTACTACCAATTGCTCAACGTCAGCGGGCAGGCTGATATCAATAGCCAGGGAAAGTGGGTAGACAATACTGGCAACAGCCTCACCATCAAGCCGAAAGACATCACGCTAACCATTCTCAAAGAATGGCAAAGTGAAGACGGTAAGCACTACCCTACTCGCTGGCAAATAGATTATAGCGCGCAAAACAAACGCTGGATTGTTGAAGCAGTTATGGATGATCAATATATGGACCTCGCCGTGAAATACTGGGAGGGTGCAGTTGCAGTTTTCGACGCCAAATCACAGCAGCTGGTCGGCCGCGGCTATCTGGAGATGACAAGAACCGAGTAAAGCCTACAGGTATGTACCACAAGTATGTACCAATATATAATCCTGCATGCCGTGTGCCGGCACTAACAGTCCAACAATAAACTGCGAGAATGATGATGGAATACCAACTGAAAGATAAAATTGCGCTGATATCCATTGATGATGGTAAAGCAAACGCGATGAATCACAATTTCATCGACACCCTGAGTGAACTCCTTGACCGAGCAGAAAAGGAAGCCACCGCCGTCATACTACAGGGTAGAGAAGGCATGTTTTCTGCTGGCTTTGACTTGAAAGAACTAGCAAAGGGCAAAGAGGAATCATCAGCGCTAGTCAGCAGGGGGATGGCACTCGTAACTCGATTGTACGCACTACCACTGCCTTTGATTTCGGTGTGTGCAGGGCACGCCTTTGGTATGGGTGGTTTATATTACTCGCTTCCGACAATCGCCTCGGTAGCAATACCGAGTACACAGTGAACCTACCTGAAACTGCGATTGGCATGCCCTTTAACCCTGTATTAATGTCCTTGATCAAAGCGCACGTTACCGCTGGCCATCAAACCGCTGCAGTGGTCCAATCACGCAAATACACTCCAGCTGAAGCTGTCACCGCTGGTTTTCTCGATCAGCTCATGGATACGGATCAACTGTTGGTCCAGGCATTCAGTTTAGCCGAGGAATTAAGTAAATTGCCGGCAGCCTATTACAAGAGCAATAAAGAGTATTTACGTGAAACACAACTTAAAGTTATGCGGGACTCACTGAGCTAAGTTTTCCAAATTTTCATTACTAGAGAAATCTAACTTAAGACAGGGTTCTGTAATCGCAACTGACGAGTAAGTTGCCATGATTTTTGTGAATGCTGATAAAGTTATAGATTACTAATTCCATATAATCGAAGGGGTACACACTGCCTGCTGCTACTCAACACTCAAAAAATCTGAGAATATCGCGAGCAACTGTTTACCCCCTTTCGTCGATCACGTACCTTACCAAAGGTCTGTACACTCCCCATGATAAACAGAGGCTAACCCCTATCAAAAACGCATTGGATACGCATGACTGCGAACTACCAAGAATGCTATGACAAGTGATTAAAGGGGTCAGAGCCCTTTAGTTAGAATCGAGTAAAATCTGTTTGTTCAGTATTTAATGCACCATGAGACAACCGTTGCTTATCACGTTACTCGCAGCTTTTACCAACCACATCCAACAACCGCACCATCGCCAGGGTATCCAGTTCACAATACTTCAGCAACGCCTCTGCCTTGTTGGCCTTTTCCCGCTCGTCAGTAGCATCAATCATCTCTAACCACCCCATTGAAGCACTGCCTCCCTCCTGAATAGCCAGGTCCTTATAGGACAACTCCGGCACCAATGTAGGCAACACATTTTTAATCGACGATTTAGTGCCCCGCTCCCAATGGCGATAATGGTTTTTAAAGATCAATTCCAAATCCCAGAGGCGACCATTGATGGCGCGTAGCTTTTCCCCATAGGCCGGAAATTGTTTAGCTAACGCCTTAATCACGCCACCCTCCATTTGCTTGTGATAAACAATCACCGAACCGCAATCTCCCATATTTTCCACCAGGC
>CAYNZI010000335.1:0-3901 GCA_964401565.1 uncultured Spongiibacteraceae bacterium | reverse complement strand
ATCTAATGGATGCAACCAGACCTTGTGCTGTTTCTGAAGTATTCTTGGATATTACAACTAATGGCGCTTCTGCAAGTACGTGTTTAGCGCAGCCCATTACTATTCGTGCCTGTGAAGACTCATCATGCAGCAGTTTAGCGACTGACTATGCGGGCACTATTGAACTGTCTGTTTCCAGCAACCATGGTGACTGGTCAGTCAACAACGCTGACGGGCCATTAACGACCCCAGGCAGTGACGATGGTCTTGCCAGCTATGTGTTTGACGATAACAGCGATGGCGGCAGCATTGATCTTGATTTGACTAACACTCACGCAGAGACTGTAACCATTACGGTGGAGGATACGGCACTGGGTATTAGTGTGACCTCCTCTGATTTAACATTTGGCGATAACGTTTTTATTATTGATCATGGGGACAACTTGCATATCGCCGGCCGTGATCAGGCAATGACGGCTTCGCTGTATACCAACGATGGTAGCAATTGTGCGATCAATCCATTATATAACGGCACTAAGTCGGTACAGGTTTGGCTTAACCGGAATGCAGCCGACCCAGCTGGAACTGCCCCTCAAATTAGTTCTACCGCCATTCCTGATAGTTCGTCAACGCTGTTTAATATCGATTTTAATAACGGTACTGCGGCATTTGATTTTTCTACCTCAGATGTGGGTAAATATCTTTTCAATATTCTTGATAGCACACTGTTGTTTTCTGACCAATCCATCGTCGGCGATAGCGCCATTATCACCCGCCCATTTGGATTTGATCTTCAAGTACAAGGGGTTACCGGCGACGTGAATGCCGCCGCTACCGGTGCAGGTGGTGGTGTATTTATGGCGGCGGGGGCTGATTTTAATGTCTCTGTTCGTGCCGTTGCCTGGGACAGCCTTGATGATGCCAATAACGATGGCATTCCCGACGGCCACAACAATGCGGTACCGGCTGACAATGCCGATTTGTCAAACAATGCGAGTGTGGGTAGCTTTGGGTTAGAAGCCAACGGCGAGGCTGAATCGGTTGCGGTAATCGCGTACGAAGTGTCTCCCGATCTTCTCGCATCAAGCAATGTGCTGGAAGATGGCGGTTCGCCCTGCAGCGCTTGTGTGGCTAACAGCTTTGTATCAGGGTTGGGCGCAACCGGCAATGTGCACTATGCCAACGTTGGCATTATCGAATTGCAAGCGGCGTTAGTTGACGGCCGTTATCTAGGTGGCGATCCCGTTATTGGCGCGTCCGGGTATGTCGGTCGATTTATCCCGGATCATTTTGAATTGCAGAACCCAATGATAGAACCGGCGGATAATTCTGCAGCTGCGTATACCTATATGGGTCAGCCATTTTTGGTTGATTTTGATGTAGTGGCGGTTAATGCATTAAATCAACTGACGGACAATTATAAGGATGCCTATGCCAAATTGGATATTACCGACGTAGGCGCTCTTGATGATGTGGGCTCAACCGCCGACATTGCCTATGGCGCCACCCACTTACCCTCCCCTAACCTGACCTCCAGATTGGTCGTCGACAGTGCTCCCCCCCTAACAGATTGGCTAGACGGCATAATGATTGTTATTGACTTACCAGTAACCATTAACAAAGGCGCTTCAATCGACGGACCGTTTGCGGCTCTCGCTTTCGGCATCAATGTCGAAGACAGCGATGGTGTCACCTTCGATAGTTTGGACCTAGAAGTGGACTCTGCCAATGCGGGCAACGATGTCCTGCAGATTGTCGGTACACCGGGTGAAATACGATATGGAAGAAGTTTTTTCCCCCCGGTGTACGGGCCAGAAATACCCGCGGGTGAAACTCTCGAAATTCCCTTTAGTAATCAATACTGGAACGGTACCGATTTTGTGACCCATGTTGACGACAACACAACCGTTTATGAAGACTGGCTGGCTAGCTGTGCCGATGCGGATGTCAGTGATGGATTGATCTGCTCAGAAGCCACCGTCACCATCCCGGCATTGGCTGGCCCCGCCGATGTTGTCGTGCTGGTTGGCGAAGATGACAGCACCTACCCCATTACCATCACTCGACCGGGGCTCGGTAATACCGGCTCTCTAGACGTCACCTTTGCCGTCGATAGCTGGCTGCAATTTGGATGGAGCGGCGCTGTCGATAGTGACCCTGTTTCTCGGGTCAGCTTTGGACAATACCGTGGCCATGATAAAGTTATATACTGGCGAGAAAATCACCATTGATAACGACTCCAGCAGCAGGAAACTTGCTATCTTTACATGAAGACCACGGCGGCAATATAAGTTAACTATTATCAGAGCGCAGTTCGCTTGACGAAGATGAGATTGTTTGAAATATCAATAAGGAATATGTCGTGAAGGTAGTCAAAAATCATTTCGTCGTATTATCTCTACTGATTGGTTGGATGCTTACTAATATTGCAGCAGCACAGTCGGCCACACTCGTTGCTGAATATAAATTCGATGTGTGCGGCTGGGAATCTACTGGAATTGCGACTGATTCTATTGGCAGCAATGATGGTGCTGTAAACGGTACCGTTTATCGTGATACCACGGCAACCTCTGGCATTAAGCCAGAGACGTGTAGTTCAGCCAATTTTTCTAGTGGTTCCATTGATATTAATGGCTTACCGTTATCAACCGCAAGCGGTAATCAATCGAGTATTTCTTTTTGGATGCATTGGGACGGCACAGACGGCGTGATGCCTCTAGGTTGGAGCCTTCACGACCTATGGTTTTCTAGTGGCAACTTCGGCTTCAATTCTGCAAACTCAGATATCTATGGTATTTCTTCAGCAGGTCTAGAAAATGGCTGGCATCATGTCGTCGCGGTTTTTACTAACAATAACCTTACTGCCAATGAACTGTATATTGACGGTGTGTCGCGAAACTTAACGCAGCGTCAAAGCTCCCCGAACAATAGTCGCGCGGTGGTCAGCAATCGCTTGAGACTGGGCGGCTGGTTTGCAAATACAGGTTATCGATTTTCAGGAAGACTAGATGAAGTAAAAGTGTATGACGGTGCCCTTACTCAATCTGAGGTGGACGCCGACGTCGCCTATTTTAATAACGCTTGCCCCAATTGCCCACCACCACCTCCGACACCACCGGCCACACTCATTGCTGAATACAACTTTGATGATGAGTGGGCGGCATCTGGAACCCTGCACGATAACGTCGGCTCTGCTGACGGCGTTAGAACAGGAACGATAAACCAAATAACAACACCTGCCGAGGGACTTAAGAAAAATACCTGCTATGGTGGAGATTTTAACGGCGGTGCTTTTGATATCAGCGGTTTACCTGTATCGACCGCCAGTGGTGATACAACCAGTATCTCATTTTGGATGAAATGGGATGGTACCAACAGTGTTATGCCTTTGGGCTGGCACCTTCATGATCTTTGGTTTTTCGGTGGACATTTTGGGTTCAATTCTTCCAATGGAGATATTTACGGTATATCGTCGGCGGGTTTAGCCGGTAGTTGGCACCACGTTTCAGTCATCTTTAACAACAATTTTTTGATACGAAACAAACTCTATATCGATGGTGTAGAACAGGTGCTTACCCAAAGACGGAGCTCCCCTAACAATAGCCGCGCAGTCGTTGACACACGATTGCGAATCGGTGGCTGGTTTGCCAATGGCGGTTATCGGTTTCGTGGTGATATAGATGAAATTAAAATCTATTCTGGAGCCATAAGTGACGAGCAGGTTTTAGTCGATTATGAAGATGATTGTCTCGAACCCAATGCAGAATGGCGGTTTGATGAATCCAGTTGGTCAGGTGCGGTTAATGAAGTTTCAGACCAAATGGGAGGTAATCATCATGGTACCGCATTAGGTTTTAACACGGGATTAGATAACCCTCGCACCTCGTTTGATAACCCCGCGTTAAGCGGTAACCCGGGAACG
>CAYNZI010000334.1:0-3908 GCA_964401565.1 uncultured Spongiibacteraceae bacterium | reverse complement strand
GCCTTAACGCTGATGCTGGCCTATCTGTGTAAACAAAAACTGGTTCATCCCTTTTTGGTCGTTGCCGGCTTCTGCTCTCTTTTATGGCTCTTTGGCATTGCCGCCAACTATCAGCAGTTTACATTGCCCCGTGAAGGGCTGTTATTGCTAGAAACCCTGCGATATGCCAGCTGGATCATTGCGCTGACAATATCCCTTCAATTTGCCACCGGTCAGCTGCTGCCCAGAACGTTTCGCGCGGTTCTTCATGGCTCATGGTTGTTCAGTTTTATCCTGATCGGTACGCTGATCGCACTGGATCACCCGCTACTAAAAAACAGTGATTTATTGATATGGAATAGCTTGTTTTTGGCGATCGCCGGGCTCGTATCAGTCGAACAGCTTTATCGCAATGCGCGACAACAGCGCATGATGAAATTACTCAGCATCTGTACTGGCGCATTGTTTGCCTACGATATTTATTTATTTTCCTACAGCTTAATTTTTAACGAAATAGACATGGGACTCTGGCAATCTCGAGGGGCAATTAATGGGCTAGCGGCGTTACTCATGACAATTGGCGCCTTTACCGTGGCACATCAAAACCCCAAGAGATTCATCTTTTCTGTTTCACGCCCGGTTGCCTTCTATACCACCAGTATTTCAGTAGCCGGAGGCTTCTTGGCCCTGATTGCTATCGGTGGCTATTACGTGCAGTTATACGGCGGCCGCTGGGGCAGTGTTGTTCAAATAGCGATTCTGTTTGGGGCGTTTGTCTCAATACTGGCGCTGTTTGGCTCCACCACCATTCGTTCAAAGGTCAATGTATGGATTAACAAAAACTTTTTTCGCCATAAATATGATTACCGCAAAGAGTGGCTGCATTTAATTAACTCCCTCACGCATGGCAGCGCCAATGAAGACTTCAATGAGAGAGCCGTCACTGTCGTCGCTTCAATTTTTAAAAGTCAGGGCGGCTGCCTATGGCTGGAAGACGACGGTTTTTACCGCCCCATCAAAGCACTGGGCATGCCACTGCCCGATGCCAGCCACCGTGAAAAAACAGACACCCCCTTTTGCAGAACCATGCAAGAACAGGAGTGGGTCTTTTCCACCCACACCAGCCTGCCTAACTTTCCCGAAGACATCAACAAACGGTTGCCCAAGTGGCTGAAGTCCATTCCCAACTTCTGGCTGGTGCTTCCGCTATTAACCGAACAGCGACTGCTGGGTTTTATCATCTTAAGCGAGCCCCCCACCGACGCCAGCCTTACCTGGGAAGACCTGGACTTGCTAAAAACAGTGGGGCGACAGGTGGCCAGCTACCTCGACCGCCACGAAGCCTCTGAACAGCTGGCACGAGCACAACAATTTGATGCCTTCAATAAGTTAACCGCCTTTATCATGCACGACCTGAAGAACCTGATTGCACAACAGGCACTGGTCGTTGAAAACGCCGCCAAACACAAAGAGAACCCGGCATTTGTCGAAGACGCCATCAAAACCATCGATAATTCTGTGGGCCGTATGAGCAATTTGCTAAGGAAACTCCAACAACAGGAAACCACCGCTGTTGAAAGCCTGCAGCTAC
This sequence comes from uncultured Spongiibacteraceae bacterium, assembly GCA_964401565.1. Taxonomy (GTDB): domain Bacteria; phylum Pseudomonadota; class Gammaproteobacteria; order Pseudomonadales; family Dasaniaceae; genus Oceanicoccus. The sequence continues at coordinate 2,338 of CAYNZI010000334.1, read as the reverse complement.
ACAAAATATTGATCGACGCGGTAAAAAAATGCCAGGAACACCGACCCTCACCATCACTGCGACTGGAAAACCAATCGGTAAAAATTGATGCCGACCGCGATCACTTAATCATGATACTGGCCAATATTATCAAGAACGCCCAGGAAGCGACCGCTAACAGCGGATTTGTTGACGTCACTTTACGTGAGGTTGATAAAAATGCCATTATCACGGTGGAAGACAACGGCGCAGGTATGGACAGTGACTTTATCCAAAACCGGCTTTTCAAACCCTTTGATACCACCAAGTCGGGTAAAGGCATGGGCATAGGCGTGTATCAAACCCGTGAATTTGTCGCCGCCCTGGGCGGGCGAGTAGAAGTTGAGAGTGTCGTCGATGAAGGCACCACATTCACCATCACTATACCTGCCAGCGCCATTTAAACGTAAAGGATTATATGAGTAACGACAGTAAAAACAGCAACGTAAAAACCCTTCTTATCGTAGAAGATGACATTGGGTTACAAAGCCAGCTTCGCTGGCACTTTGATCAATACAACGTTGTTATTGCCGGCGACCGCGAAAGTGCGATAGCCGCCGTCCGCCTACACGAACCCGAGGTAGTCTTACAAGATTTAGGCCTGCCACCCGATGAAGAGGGTGTTGAAGAAGGTTTTAAATCTGTCCAGGAGATCAGCAGCCTGTCTCCCAATACCAAGATCATTGTGGTCACTGGCAACCACGATTATGAAAATGCAGTAAGAGCTGTTGCCATGGGGGCCTACGACTTTTACCAGAAGCCCATTAATACCGAAACGCTAGATTTGATTGTGCAACGTGCTTATCACATGTTCAGCCTGGAAGAGCAAAACCGCAATCTGCAGACGGCTCATTCTTCACCATTGGCGGGTATCATTGCGTCAGACCCTCAAATGCTGCGAATTTGTAAAACGATTGAAAAGATTGCCCCCACCTCTGTTACCTGCACCATTTTAGGCGAGAGCGGAACCGGTAAAGAAGTTTTCGCTAAAGCGCTGCATAAACTGAGCCCTCAGAGCAAACATCGCTTTGTTGCCATCAATTGTGCAGCCGTGCCAGAAAACCTCATGGAGCGCGAGTTATTTGGCCACGAAAAAGGCTCCTTTACCGGCGCCAACAAACAAACACTGGGGAAAATTGAAACGGCACAAAACGGTTCACTTTTCCTCGATGAAATTGGTGATATGCCACTGCCATTACAGGCGAAGTTATTGCGGTTTTTGCAGGAACGCACCATAGAGCGGGTTGGCGGCCGTGTTGAAATACCTGTCAATGTCAGGGTTATTTGTGCCACTAATAAAGACCTGGACGCGATGGTAGCCGAAGGGACTTTCCGGGAAGATCTCTACTACCGAATTTGTGAAATGGTCATCAACATCCCACCACTGCGAGACCGGCAAGGTGACAAAATATTGCTGGCCCGTTATTTCCTCGAAAACATGGCTCCCGGCCTCAATGATAAAATCACCGGGTTTTCCACAGAAGCCGCCGCCGCGATCGAGTCATACCCATGGCCGGGCAATATCCGGGAGATGGAAAATAAAATAAAACGCGCTATTATCATGTGTGATGGAAAACAGCTAACGCCGGAAGACCTGACGATTAGCGCCACCGAAGAGTTGTCCATCAACCTGCGTCATGTCCGGCAAGACGCCGAAAAATACGCGATAAAACAGGCGCTGTCTGTCACCGACGGCAATTATTCGGCAGCGTCAAAAATGCTCGGCATAACACGACCCACACTCTATGACCTTGTAAATAAATACGACATCGTCATCTAACTCACTGCCAATTATTCCATTCGCACGGACGCTGCTAGCGCAAGGACCACTATGCTTATCACTACATGTCAAAAGCACCTAACACCAAAACCCGCCGCATTCAGACGCTTAAAGCAGCTGGTAATCCCGGTTTTTGTCGTGCTGGCACTCATCAGTGGCTGCTCTGACAATACCCCGCAAGACAATGCCAAGCAAGCGCGAATCCACCAAAAAACCGCCGACTCCTATATTAAACAAGGGCAATTTCGTGCCGCCATTATAGAAGTCCGCAATGTGATCAAATATTCTCCGTCCAGCCCCGCCGGGCACATTACCCTCGCCACCATTTACAACAAAATAGGCAGCTCCGCCAGCGCTATTGAGATATTGACCCCCATCGTCGAAAAAAACCCTGCGGCGGCACTACCACTGATCGAAGCCTACAGCCTTACCGGAAAATTCAATTCCGCTCAGCAACTTCTCGACACTTATAACGCCGACAACAGCCACGAAAACAGTGATGAAAACAGTAATAAGAACAAAGAACAACACGCCTTATTA
>CAYNZI010000333.1:0-3918 GCA_964401565.1 uncultured Spongiibacteraceae bacterium | reverse complement strand
TATGGCGATGGCCATCAAATTCGTGATTGGCTTTACGTAGAAGATCATGCACGAGCGTTATACAAAGTAGTCACCGAAGGGAAAGTTGGCGAAACCTACAATATCGGTGGCCACAACGAAAAGAAAAACATCGATGTGGTTAAAGCTATATGCCAAATTCTTGAGCGGCTGGCCTCTGCGAACAAGCATTCTTGTACAAGTGGAAGCCCAGATGGATTTGAAGGCTTAATAAGTTACGTCAAAGACCGGCCAGGTCACGATCGCCGTTACGCCATTGACGCCAGCAAAATCGAGAAGGAACTGGGCTGGGTGCCACAAGAATCTTTTGAAAGCGGTATTGAGAAAACAGTGCGCTGGTATTTGGACAATAGTGGCTGGTGGCAAGGCGTCCTGGATGGCAGTTACCGGTTGCAAAGAATTGGAGAAGGTGAAGAGTGAACAAGGAAAGAAAAGGCATTGTATTGGCAGGAGGTTCAGGCACGCGACTTCATCCGCTGACACTAGGCGTTAGTAAACAGTTAATGCCTGTTTATGATAAACCAATGATCTATTACCCGATAGCGACCTTAATGTCGGCGGGCATTCGTGAAATACTTATTATCACCACACCGGAAGATCAGTCTCAGTTTCAGCGCGTGTTAGGTGATGGGTCCGATTGGGGGATCAGATTTGACTACGTTGTTCAGGCGAACCCGGAAGGTCTCGCTCAAGCGTTTTTGCTGGCTGAAAATTTTCTTGACGGTGCTCCCTCATGTCTAATTTTGGGAGACAACATTTTTTATGGCCACGGTTTAGTTAAACTGTTTAAGACAGTTAGTGCTGGTATTGATGGCGCCACTGTTTTTGGTTACTGGGTTGATGACCCACAACGTTACGGAGTTGCAGAAATCGATGGTGCCGGGCAAGTGCTTTCAATAGAGGAAAAGCCGAGTCAGCCTAAATCAAATTACGCGATTACCGGTCTTTATTTTTATGATAATCGCGTGGTTGATTTTGCTAAAAAATTACAGCCTTCTTATCGCGGTGAGTTGGAAATTACCGATCTGAATAAAATGTATTTAGAACTTGGTGACTTGCGATTAGAGGATTTGGGGAGAGGCAGCGCCTGGCTTGACACAGGCACTCACGATTCTCTTTTAGAGGCGGCGAATTATATTGAAACAATCAATAAACGTCAGGGTTTGATGATATTGTGTCCTGAAGAAATTGCCTATAACAACGACTGGATCAGCACCGAAGAATTATTAGCGCTAGCGGAAAAATATAAAAAGACCCATTACGGGAAATATTTGCAACGCCTACCCTCCATCTATCAACGGTAAATTAGACGTGAATGTCAGAGAAACCAAAATTCCCGGCTTGGTCCTTATAGCGCCCTCAGTGTTTGGCGATGAGCGTGGTTATTTTTTAGAAACCTACAACGAACAGCGCTATCGAGATGTAGGTATTGAAGAGTCGTTTGTGCAGGATAATATTTCGTTTTCCCGCCGAGGTATCTTGCGTGGCTTGCATTATCAAAAGCCAATGACGCAGGGAAAATTAGTGCAAGTGTTACAAGGCGAAGTGTTTGATGTGGCAGTTGATGTTCGACAGGGCTCGCCAACTTTTGGACAGTGGGAGGGTTTTAGCTTGTCGGAGACTAACAAATATCAATTTTATGTGCCGCCCGGTTTTGCCCATGGTTTTGTTGTTACCTCTGAAACAGCGCTGTTTTCCTATAAATGCACCGACTTATATAATCCTAGCGGCGAATACAGCATTGCCTGGAATGACCCTGATCTTAATATTCAGTGGCCAGAATCTAACCCCCAATTATCCGACAAAGACCAGCAGGGACGCTTCCTCAAGAATATGAGTCATGAGGAGTTGCCCGGCTATGGGTAGTCTCGCTAACCAGAGGATTTTAGTGACTGGCGTTAACGGCCAGGTAGGAGCTGCATTAGTGGCCGAACTGAAAGACAAGTGTGAGCTGATAACTGCCAATAGAACCGGTGAAGGTGCTGATGTCGCGATAGACTTGTCTAATCTAGAGCAAGTTGAATCCGTCATTCGTCGTGTAAAACCCAGCATCGTCATAAATCCTGCTGCTTATACTCAGGTTGATCAGGCTGAAGATAAGCCAGAACGGGCTTTTCTTATCAATGGCCAGGCCCCCGGTGTCATAGCAAGGGTTTGTAAATCCATTGATGCTACGCTCATACATTATTCAACCGATTATGTGTTCAATGGCCGCGGTGACAGGCCTTACACAGAAACTGACCCAGAAGACCCGATTAATGTGTATGGGGCTTCCAAGCTAGCCGGCGAAAAAGCTATTCAAGCGGTTGATTGTAAGCATTTGATATTCCGAACCTGCTGGGTTTATGATACCGACAGTGCTAATTTCCCCAATGCCATTATTGCACGTGCCAGAACGATGAAGACGCTAAAGGTCGTTAATGACCAAATGGGCACGCCGACTTCGGCCAACTTTATAGCCGATATAAGCGGTAAAGTTCTAGCGCAATGTGTTACAGGAGCAACTGTTTGCGAGAGAGGCAATAGAATTTATAACCTCAGGCCTGATGGTGAGTGCACGTGGTACGATTTCTCAAAGTTAGTAATAGCTTCAGCTAAGCAGTATGAAGCATTAGCTGTCAATGAACTACTGCCAGTAAGTTCCAGCGAATTTCCAACCAGGGCAAAGCGGCCGTCATGGTCGGTACTCGATAATAATAAACTGACCAGCACGTTCAAATTGAAACTTGGCCCGTGGCAATACCATACTGAGATATGCTTCAATCAAAAATACCAAAATGAGCGCCGGAGGGGTCCGAGTTTTCTCACATTACTACGTTAACAACTTCCCATTTGTTCATGCGTACCCCCATTGGTTTCGTCGAACGTCGCATAGTTGTAAACCAACACGAGCTAACCGTCTTCAGGAATTTGCGAAATGGATAGATCATTGCCAAATTGAGCAGGACAGCCATGATGGGCTGTGAGATCTGTTGCTCCTGAAAATGGCCAAGCCGAGTCTAGCGGCAATCTGCAATAGGCCTGATTGGTTTGGTTACAGCGCTAACTAATAGAAGGTGCTAATAACTTGGGAATATGACGCGCTTAACTTAAGTAGCAATCTTCTGGTCTACATGAGACTGACTTGAAAGCTGGGGCGAGAGGCATAGTGATTCACCGTTAACGGTTTGATCCCGCCTCGAAATTGAGCTGATGAGTATATGGCTTGCAAAACACCAAGGATGAGGCCGAAACTGCGCCTAGAGGTAAGAGTCTACCACCAACTATCAGTGAATATCGAGAGCTTAGTTAAGGTATCAATCAAAGTTGTGGAAATTTGAATTTATTGTAAATTACAGGTGTCTAGTATGGTTCTTGTGTTGCCACAAATTATTCCGGGGAATTTCTGACCATTATGTGTAACACATTCCCAATCCCGTTTTGCGGAACCGGACTATGACTTCAAGATCATTCTTCTTCAAGTTTCTTGATAGTTTTTATCTTGTAACGATTACCCACTAGTGAAACTTACTATAAGCAAATCTTAATCTGAAATTGTTTGCATTAAAGTAGGACTGTATATCAATTGAAAAGACTAAATGTAGGGATTTCTGTAAATTTAGGATAGAATTACTAGATTGGTAGCATTGTCAGTTATTTTGTAAGTTAGGGTAGAAAAATCACCATGAAGGAAAATGACGATCAAGACCCCACTAGTATCCGTCGCGATCTATTTGACATAGATCAGAGTGACGAAATAGATTTGAAGCAGTTAGTCCAAAATTTTTCTAAGCAGTCGTCATTGATGTTTTACATCATTATTGTGGGCACAATTTTGTCTGTATTAATTGCCTTTCTGATGCCTAGAGTGTATCAACAGGAGATTATTATTTCCAAACCCAGCAGCGCTGACATTGTTGC
>CAYNZI010000332.1:0-3947 GCA_964401565.1 uncultured Spongiibacteraceae bacterium | reverse complement strand
AAGCGATTGGCTCGGTAGTTCACCGAATGATCATATTTGTGGTGGCCCTGTCGGTCCTCCCGCAATGCTAGGCTGCAAACCCCGCCAGGCCCGGAAGGGAGCAACGGTAGTTACTGACGCGTGTGCCGGGATGTGGCTGATTGGGCTGCCACCCAAATAAGCTCCCCTCATTGTTTAAGCATCTTCCAATACGGTCAATTTTCAACCGATATGGAAAATTTTTGCTGGATCTGGACGTTTATGTATGGCCTGCTCTGGTGTATCCTTCGCGGCTCAATAAATCGTTGGTGATAGTGGATGAGTTATCAGGTACTCGCTCGAAAATGGCGACCAAAAACCTTCCGGGAGATGGTTGGGCAAGAGCATGTGTTAAGGGCGTTGATTAACGCGCTTGATCACAATCGTTTACATCATGCCTATCTTTTTACCGGTACTCGCGGAGTGGGTAAAACCAGCATAGCGCGAATTTTGGCGAAGTGTCTGAATTGCGATGTTGGTGTGAGTTCCGAGCCCTGTGGGCAATGTAGCGCCTGTCTGTCCATCAGTGAAGGCCGTTTTGTTGATTTGATTGAAGTGGATGCAGCCTCTCGCACCAAGGTCGAAGATACGCGTGAACTACTCGAAAATGTTCAGTATGCTCCCACGGCAGGGCGTTTTAAGGTGTACCTTATCGATGAGGTGCACATGCTATCAACCAACAGTTTTAATGCGTTGCTAAAAACTCTCGAGGAGCCACCGCCTCACGTTAAATTTCTTCTCGCTACGACTGATCCACAAAAATTACCCGCAACTATCCTGTCGCGGTGCTTACAGTTTAATCTTAAAAACATGAGTCCCGAGCGGATCGTAGGCCACTTACAAAACGTACTCGAGCAAGAGATGATAAGTTTCGAGGAGCCGGCTTTGTGGCTGTTGGGGAGAGCAGCCGACGGCAGTATGCGCGATGGGTTGAGCCTGACAGACCAGGCGATATCATTCGGCTCCGGCAAATTATTGGAAGCTGATGTTCGTAGTATGCTGGGTACAATTGATAGATCAGCGGTTTATGAAATAGTCGAAGCACTCATTGCCGAAAATGGTGCTCAAGTACTGGCGGCAGTAAGCCACATGGCAGAGCATGCGCCTGACTACCTTTCGGCGCTGGAAGAATTACTCATGCTATTGCATCGAATTGCGATTGCGCAAGCGGTGCCAGATGCGACGGATAACAGTTTCGGAGACGGCGCTAAAATCATTGCATTGTCATCGTTGCTGACCGCCGAAGATACCCAGCTTTTTTACCAGATAGGATTAAATGGTAGGCGTGATTTGTCATTGGCCCCCGATATTCGCGGCGGTTTTGAAATGGTCTTGTTGAGGATGCTGGCTTTTAAGCCCGCAGGCATTCCCGAGCTTCCCGAGCGGTCTTTAATGAATCGCCCTGTGTCTGTGGAGGCTCCGCAACCTGTAAAAAAGCCTGAAACGGGTGTCTTGCCTCCTAAGGCTGATACCCGTATAAGTGCTCCGTCTCCGGTCGTACAGAACCAAACTCCGGTAATTCCTGAAAAACAACCGAGAGTAGACCTCGCCACTAAAACTAACGTCGAGGGAGCGCTGCCGACAATGTTGGCGACTGAGCCGGTCGCTGATATTGATATTGAAATACCACTAGACGATAAGGTGCCGCTCAGTCTTGATCAGCTCCGTCCAAATAGCTGGAATGCCTTGTTTGAGCGCCTAGGTTTCGGTGGTGTTGTTGGAAATATTGCGTCGCATTGTATTTTGGTTGACGTTACCGATAATGTGTTGCGTTTGGAGTTAGATGCCGCAAACGCAACGCTGTTTAGTGATAGCTATACCGCTAGAATTCAGGAACACTTGACGGTGACACTGAATACACCAGTGACCGTGAAAATTGAAGTTAAGCCGCTCAGTGGTGAAACACCAGCGTCGCGCAAAAGCCGTTTGCAGGCAGAAAGACGAGACGCTGCATTGCTTAGCCTGAAAAACGATCCGAACGTACAGATATTGGTCAGTGATTTTGATGCGGTGCTAGACGAAGAGTCGGTACAGCCCATTTCGTAGAGGGTGAGTGACGCTCCGCCGGAAAAATCATCAGTCAGAGGTAGTTATGAAAATTAATGAATTAATGAAGCAAGCGCAAGAAATGCAGGAAAAAATGCAGAAAGCGCAGGAAGAATTAGCCTCAAGGGAAGTTGAAGGGGAGTCTGGTGCCGGCCTGGTGAAAATAGTGATGACAGGTCGACACGATGTTCGGCGGGTATCGATTGATTCGAGCTTGATGGCAGAAGACAAAGAAGTGCTGGAAGATTTACTGGCTGCAGCCGTTAACGACGCGGTTCGTAAAGTTGAAGCCGGAAACCGAGATGCACTGAGCGGGTTGGCGGGCGGTATGGATATGTCTAATTTCAAAATGCCCTTTTAATAGCAGATATATTGACGATGACTTTTAGTCCCCTTATTGACCAGCTTGTTGAGGCGCTCCGTTGTTTGCCCGGTGTCGGACCTAAATCTGCGCAGCGAATGGCGTTTCATCTGTTGGAGCGCGACAGAGAGGGCGGTTTGAAGCTGTCCGGGCAGTTAGACGTTGCGATGCGTGGCGTAGGGCGCTGCAGTAGTTGTCGTACGTTAACAGAGCAGCCACGGTGCGCTATCTGCGACAATGTTAAACGGAATAGGACCACCATCTGCGTTGTTGAAACGCCTGCAGACGTTTTTGCTTTTGAGCAATCGGGTATTTATCGAGGGCTCTATTTTGTTCTAATGGGCCACTTATCGCCAATCGATGGTATTGGTCCCGCTGAGATTGGTGTCAGTGATTTGTTGCGGCGGTTGCAAGACGAAGAAATACAAGAAGTGATTTTGGCGACCAACCCCACGGTGGAGGGTGAGGCTACTGCTTTCTACATTGCCGAACAAACAAAGTCACTGGGAATCAATGTTTCCCGAATCGCACACGGTGTACCGTTGGGCGGAGAATTAGAATACGTAGATGCCGGAACATTGGCTCATGCTTTAAATGGCCGCAGATTGGTGGATTGATTTTGACAGAAAATGCTATGCAAACGGGTCAGCAGGTGCACCCGGTTTATATTGACGATAATGAGACGTTAAGAAAGTTCTGCTTGCAATGGCAACACGCAACGGTGCTGGCGTTGGACACAGAATTTATTCGAACCGATACGTTTTATCCTATTGGTGCGTTAATTCAGATTTCAGAAGGGACCGGTTGCTTCCTGATCGACCCGCTATCAATCGATGATTTTTCCCCGTTGACGGCGTTATTGACTGATCCTGGAATCGTAAAGGTTTTACACTCTTGCAGCGAAGACCTTGAAGTCTTTGAATGTTTGTTTCAGGTGCTACCACAGCCGCTGATTGATACGCAGATAGCCGCTGGGCTAGATGGCTACGGGTTTAGTCTTGGTTACCAGAAGATGACTGATGCGTTGTTGCAGATACACGTGCCAAAGGGAGAAACGCGGTCTAACTGGTTGCAGCGGCCGTTAACGGAGTCGCAAATTCATTATGCGGCGTTGGATGTGGCTTACTTACCAAAAATGTATCAGCAGTTGAAGCAGTCACTGGAGTCAAAAGGCCGCTGGCAATGGCTGTTAGACGAGTGCGCCCCTCTGGTAAATAATCAGAGTGATACCGACGCTATCGGCCAGTATTATAAAAAAGTAAAGTCTGTCTGGAAGCTGTCCTCGAGACAGTTAGGGGTTTTACGTGGTGTCATCGAATGGCGCGAAGGCGCAGCTCGCCGGCGCGATAAGCCTAGAGGCAGAATACTGAAAGACAAGAGTTGCTTTGAAATTGCTCGCCTACAACCTCGTGACACAAAGAGCTTGTCTTCGATTGAAGATGTTGGCCCGAGCACTGTCCGTAACTATGGCCAAGAATTGTTGAAATTGGTTGTCGAGGGGCAAAATCTGGCTGAATCTGAA
>CAYNZI010000331.1:0-3949 GCA_964401565.1 uncultured Spongiibacteraceae bacterium | reverse complement strand
CGAGGGGCGACTGGTACTGTGTGACGCGCTAACCTATGTTGAACGGTTCAAACCACAATCTGTCATTGACGTCGCAACGTTAACCGGGGCCTGTATCGTTGCGCTGGGCCGCCATGCATCGGCACTGTATAGCAACAGCGATGATTTTGCCGCTCAATTAGTAGCGGCCGGAGAAGATTCAGGAGACCGTGCTTGGCATATGCCCATGTGGGACGAATATCAGCCGCAATTGGACAGTAAGTTCGCTGATATTGCCAATATTGGCGGCCCCGAGGCCGGCAGTATTACCGCCGCGTGCTTTCTGTCCCGCTTTGCCAGAAAAATGCGCTGGGCCCATTTGGACGTTGCCGGAACAGCCTTTCATGGCGGCGCAAATAAAGGGGCCACCGGCAGGCCTGTAGGCTTACTGACACAATACCTCATCAACCAAAGTAAGCCCGTATGACAAAGGTAGATTTTTATATTTTGCCTCATGACAGCTGCGAACAACGGCACTTGTTCGCTTGCCGTCTGGCCGAGAAAGCTTTCAAGCTGGGCAACGAAATCTATATTCACAGCAGTGACAGTGCTCAGGCAGATACACTGGACCAGCTCTTGTGGTCTTGGAAAAATACCAGTTTTATTCCCCACCAAAAAGACGATGCCTCTACTGGCGAACAGCAAATACACATTGGCTACGGAAAAGACAAACAAATGTCCGGCGACCACAACGGCCTACTGATAAACTTGTCCGATCATGTGCCGGAGTTTTTTAGCCGGTTTGAGCGAGTGTCAGAAATTGTAGTACAAGATTCCGGAGTGACGGAATCGACCAGGGAAAATTATCGTTTCTACAGAAGTCGTGGTTATCATTTGGATACTCACGATCTCAGGCGCTAACATAACTATTAGTCACAACTGAGCAATACCGGTTTTTATGGACAACAGCGATACTCTTTCCAACTCATCGTCAGCCGCGACCAATGCTTTTCTTGATGAACTGGAATCCATTAAGGGAATCCTCGACGACCATCAGAACGAGATCCAGACTGATGTGCCGCTGTTAAACGACGTAGTTAGTGGCGAAGCCGAAATTCCTCAATTTAGCCTGCAAGCGGTCTCCGCTGATGACATTCCAACGCTTCAGGTAGCGGACGACAATACGGAGCCCTTTGCCTTCCCCGACGACTATTCAGAAGGCCGCCCCTCATCAGAACAATCAACGGTCCACGCTGGCAATCTTTCTGCAGGTAATGTAATCCACTCAGCGGAATACAGAGAGGAACAACAGGAATTTTTCCCTTCGGTAGACTCAGACATTCACCCAGCCGACAGCGTTAGCGATCAAAATGACGATTTCGATCTGGAATTGCTAATCCAAGAAGTAGTGGATGATGTCATCCCAACCCTGGAAAACGAGTTGCGTAAACGACTATCACTTTGCTCCCCGGAACTGATAAAGCGACTGGCAGAAAGAATCAACTAGGATTTCTGTACAATAGCTCGACAATCTGTGCCTCCAGTATTTTCTGTCACCCTATAAGTCTTGTATACTGCCGGACTTTGCGGCCGCCACTTCGGCTTAGACTCCCATAACCTGAATACAAAGTAGTTATCAAAAATGGATAAAACATTTCAACCTTCCGATATCGAATCCTCTTGGTATAAACGCTGGGAAAGTGAAGGACATTTTGCTCCCAGCGGCGAAGGTAACCCTTATTGCATCATGATACCGCCACCAAACGTCACGGGTAGCTTGCATATGGGCCACGGTTTCCAGGAAACCATCATGGATGTCTTGATTCGCTATCACCGAATGAAAGGCGACAATACCTTATGGCAAGTGGGAACCGACCACGCGGGTATTGCCACGCAAATGGTGGTTGAGCGCCAACTGGAAGCAGAAGGTACCAACAGGAAAGAGCTGGGCCGAGAAAAATTCATTGAAAAAGTCTGGGAGTGGAAAGAACAGAGCGGCGGTACTATAACGCAGCAATTGAGGCGTATGGGCGCCTCAACAGACTGGTCTCGAGAACGATTCACAATGGATCCTGGCTTGTCTACTGCGGTTAAGGAAGTATTTGTTCAACTCTACAACGAAGGTTTGATTTATCGAGGAACCCGGTTGGTGAATTGGGATCCGGTCTTGCGTACAGCCGTATCTGACCTGGAAGTAGTATCAGAAGAAGAAAATGGTTTCCTCTGGCATTTCCATTACCCATTGAGCGACGGTTCAGGTCAGCTGACTGTTGCGACGACTCGTCCGGAAACTATGCTTGGTGATACCGCCGTTGCTGTTAACCCTGCGGACGAGCGCTATCAGGCCCTCATTGGTAAAATGATCAAACTCCCTCTCACCGACAGAGAAATCCCAATAATCGCCGATGACTATGTTGATATGGCGTTTGGTACGGGCTGCGTGAAAATCACACCAGCTCATGATTTCAACGACTACGAGATGGGTAAACGTCACGATTTACCAATGATCAACCTACTCACTGATAGCGCGGAAATGAATGACAATGCCCCACTACCCTATCGAGGAATGGATCGATTTGTATGTCGGAAACAAGTCGTTGAAGATTTAGACGCGCTAGGGTTACTCGATAAGATTGACGATCATACGTTAAAAGTCCCTCGCGGCGATCGCGGCGGGGCTATTATAGAGCCATACCTTACCGAGCAATGGTATGTCGACGCAAAAACACTCGCCAAACCTGCTATTGAAGCCGTCGAGAATGGCGATATCGAATTTGTACCCAAACAGTACGAAAATGTTTACTTCTCCTGGATGCGCGACATTCAAGATTGGTGTATTTCTCGGCAATTGTGGTGGGGCCATCGCATCCCCGCATGGTATGACAATGAAGGTAACGTCTACGTAGGACGAGATGAGAGCGAAGTGCGCGAAAAGCATCAGCTGGGCGACTTGCCATTACATCAGGACAATGACGTTTTGGACACATGGTTCTCTTCTGCTCTGTGGACTTTTTCAACACTTGGCTGGCCAGAGGATACAGCTGACTTAAAAACATTCCACCCAACAAATGTGCTGGTCACAGGGTTTGACATTATCTTTTTCTGGGTTGCCCGGATGATTATGATGACGCTTCACTTCAAACAAGAAGTCCCATTCAAACAAGTTTACGTACATGGGTTGGTTAGAGATTCAGATGGCCAAAAAATGTCTAAGTCCAAAGGCAATGTTCTCGACCCGATCGACCTCATTGACGGCATCGATCTCGAGTCACTTGTTGGCAAACGCACCAGCGGTATGATGCAGCCACAAATGGCCAAAAAGGTAGACAAAGCCACCCGCAAGCAGTTTCCTGAGGGTATTGCAGCTTATGGTACTGACGCACTGAGATTTACGTATTATTCCCTGGCATCAACAGGTCGGGATATTAAATTTGATATGGGACGTATCGAAGGCTATCGTAATTTTTGTAACAAAATATGGAACGCGGCCCGGTACGTACTAATGAACACGGAAGAACACGATTGCGGTCAAGACGATAGTGATGACTATCAACTGAGCCTTGCTGATCGCTGGATTATATCCCGGTTACAGCATACTGAAAGCGAAGTTGCCGCCGCACTGGAGCAATACCGTTTTGATTTGGCATCTCAGGCTCTGTATGAATTTATCTGGAATGAATACTGTGATTGGTATCTGGAGTTATCTAAGCCTGTTTTGTGGGACGACAATGCATCTGCCGGCATTAAGAAAGGAACTCGCCGGACACTCATACGCGTACTCGAGACGACGCTGCGATTGTTACATCCGTTTATGCCCTTTATTACTGAGGAAATCTGGCAACGAGTAGCACCTCTGTCGGGAAAATCAGGCAATACCATCATGTTGCAGCCCTATCCCGAATTTAATGCCGAGCACATTGACACTCAGGCAGACGCTGATATTGACTGGCTAAAAGGTGTCATCATCGGCGTGCGTAACATTCGAGGTGAG
>CAYNZI010000330.1:0-3955 GCA_964401565.1 uncultured Spongiibacteraceae bacterium | reverse complement strand
CGAAAATCAAAATGATCATGCCCATCAATTGTTTCAACCTTCGCACCTACCCAGAAAGTTTCATTGTGTTTTTCAGCAAGAGATTTTCTTAAATCTGCCAAAACCCATGTTGCGAATACCCCAATGTCATCATTGGAAGAATGCTCGTTTAAATGTCCAGCTTTTTCGTCCATCTGGAAGGTCAAGCCCTGCGAATTAGTGTTTTGTGTGCTTAATGTGCAATAGAGCTTGAAATCATCTCCGCGTGGATAGCCGAACGCATCCAGAATTTCGCGACTACTTTTGAATTTGCTTTCTTTCCAGTTTGGGACTTTGGCAAAAAGGGTTTTTCGGTTTTCGCGAGATTTGCCAGTGGCGCGGCGATAGGATTTTAATTCTATACCTTTGTAGTCTGGTTCTCGCCGAGAATTGATAGCAATGCCGAGGGCCGTTTCCAAAGTTCTGCCTATTGCAGTATCAGCGCGCTGGTCCATTACAGACGGTACAAGGCCAGCGGATGCGATGGCTCTAAGTTTTGCCAAAAGCTCTTGCGCTATTGTTGAGGCATCCTCGTGCATTTCGTCCAACAACATCCGCAGAGGGCCTGTATGGCGTCTATCAAGAACGGTTTCGACTGCCACCCTTGTCAGGTTGATAGCGTAAATCTTTCCTTCATTCGTGGTGAGCGCAATCATATCATCCGGCTGAGAGTAATAGGGCAATTTTGAAAACCAGATGCGTGGATCACCGTTTTTCGTTTTGGGACGATAGAGGGATGCCCTCGAATGAATTTCGGCATCTTCTGAGAGTAAAACGGCCTCTATCGCAACACCATGCTCGGTCGCGCCAAGTCCTTGGTGCGAATAATCGTGCAAATCATGCCCTAGCAGGAAATTGCGAACCGGAGCAGTCGCATCCAATATAGATTTTTTCAGTCCGGTCGCCGTTGGTTGGATAAGTGTCACATCGACGGATGCCGCCGTAAGCAGCTCAAGCCGTTTCTTTTCAACTTCTGTGAGTGATCTAAGTGCCAAGCAATTTTCCTATTTTCTTTCGCCCAGAGCCGAATCCAGGATTTCCCGAAAATGAGTCCCAACCTTTTCGGCCAGCCCTACGGGGACGGCGTTGCCAATTTGGGTATACTTTGGCGCTTCTCTATCGAACAGGCCCGCACGAGGGTTGCCAGCGCGGCGTAGGCCGCCTGTGGTGCGTTTTCCTTTGAACTGGTACCAGTCAGGGAATAATTGCAGCCTGGCCCACTCACGCACTGTCAGGACGCGTGGCTGGCAGTAGTGAACATAATCATCCGCCAAGGAAGTCGCCGTCATATTTGGCTCCCCATTCCCCCATCTTTTTTTCAAAACACGTTGCGAGAATTTCTTTGTTTTGAATTGGTCTGGAATCTCGCCGTTGTTGGCAAGCATATGGTCAAACTTTGCCACAACCGCTGGCTTGTGCTTGCTATACTCTTGATCGGTTAGCTTCACCTTCATGCTGGCGTTCCATTCGGGTGCTTGACGAAGTTGTTTTTGAATATCGGTAGAAGCTCGTTTGGGGTAGGAAGTTGTTTCGAATTTTCCGGATTTGAAGCTCCCAGAGCGAAGTATGTCTGGCACTTCAGCATCGACCAAATCTCCCAGCAAATCACATAAATCCGGATAAGAACCCGCTTGGCCTTTGGGCAGAAATCCACACTTTACAGCATCTTCGGGATGGCGGTTTGGTTCTAAAAATTCGCATGACTCTAGTATGTCTTTGCGGATCCCAACGAGCAGAACACGTGGCCTATTCTGGGGGACTCCATAGTCTTTTGCGAAGACAAGAGACCAGCGAACTTCATAACCTTTGATGCGCCTAAATTCCGCCAATACATCAGGCCAAATCGGTTCAGCGCCTTCTTTGGTCCATTTGGCATTCAATAACCCACGCACATTTTCGAATAGAAAAATACGAGGCCGAAGACGCCCGATTATTTTGGCCATTCTTGAGTATAGCTGATTTGAAGGAATTTCACTTCTATCAACCGAATAGGAACGACGAATACCGATGCCGGAATAGCCCTGGCAGGGAGGCCCCCCTGCCAAAACATCTAAAGAGCTGCCGGCTCCACTTCTTGCAGACGCCAGAGTATCAAAACGAAAATCGATTTCGTTGATCGAAGAAAGGTCGGAAATCATGGCATCGAGCCGCGCACCTTGCAACTCATGAGCATCATTCGAATGTAAGGCGCGATTATCTGCGAAGCCTTCGCCGCCTAACATGTGATGGCGATTGGCTAGATAGGTACTCAAAGCATCGTTGTTTAATTCATTGACAAATACAGGAGTGAACCGCGCATTTTCAAACCCAAGCGAAAGTCCGCCACATCCAGCAAACAAATCCACCATTGTATAATGGCTTTTTGCCGCTGAAGCTTCAATGACTGGTTGGCTTGTTTCGTTATGTGGGTTCAAAAGTTGCAAGTTCGACTCATTTTTTAGTTTTGGATAAGATGGCATAGGTTCGTCTGGAAATCCAGGCATTTCATGACAAATGGTCCTAGATTCCGCGCGTCCTAATCTGTGGACGAACTGATGCAAATCTGTTGAGCACAGCAGCACCAAAAAAGGCCCATGCAAAGAATGCTACTAACACACCTATTGAATATGTTCCGGTCAACTTAATTACCGTATGAGAGGCCGTTAAATAACTGATATGGGCGACTATAGCCCAATATGAAGCGATGCCGACGCCAATCCAAATATCACGGAATTTTCTTTCCCTATTTAGCTGTTTAAGCACGATTTTATTCATCATCTATTTTCTCCTGTTTCCTGCTAGTTCTACGTAGTCAACAATGTCGCCACGTCGAACCTCATAGCCTTCAAGCTGTTTTCTAAAAAGTCTTACCACAATATCCGCTTTATCTTCAGCGCTCAAAAACTCTCCTATTTCGGAGGCAACCCCTTCAACAAGTAATATTGTAGCTTTGAGAGCGTTCATATCATCTGGCTTTCCCATTCCGTCAAGGCCGTCCAGTAGCCATTCCTGTCGCACGGAAAATCTGGTGCAAAACTTTAGTACGAAATCAGCCGATACATCGCGTGAGCCAACTTCATAATTTTGATAAGTTCGCCATGGAATTCCAGTTTCTTCGCCAACGTCCTTTTGTGAAAGGCGGTTTAGCGCGCGCACTTGAGCTAAGCGCTCGCCAATTTCTTTTTTTTTGTCGTTTTTCACTAGTAAACCCTTGTGATCCGCAAGTATTGGCTCCACAGTACGTCATATGACGTACTTCAGCGATCAATTACTTCAATTTACGTTATGGTGACATAATTAGAAAGGAAAAACTGCGTGGAATCTATAGAAACACTCCCAAAATCGCTCTTAGAGGGAAAGACCCCGGAGGCCTGGTGTAAAATTGTGGCGGAACTGCACGGAATCAAGCTCTCGCCTCGATCATTAAGGGCCATGGCTAGGGAGACTGGGAATATCAAACCAATTGGTCGAGATATGCTTCTAACACCTCAACACATTGATAATATTTTGGAGGCTTCTGCATGCCGCTTAAACTCTACAAAAGAAAAGAAACTTATTGGTTCAAAGGCCGGATCGACGCACTACCGGACAGCGAATACTACAGACAAAGCACTCACAAATCTTCGGAAGCAAGCGCAGTAGCGGTTCGCAATCATTTTCAGCAGGAAGAATTGCGCAGATTTTATGGTGGGGATAATGTATCAATTACCTTTTCTGAAGGAGTGCTTCACTATAAAGCCAAACCCGAGTTCGCAAAGGCGCTTATCCCAATTGTGGAATCCATTGGCGAACTTGAAATAGATAAAATTACGCCGAAATATGTTCGCAATCTTGGTTATAAATTGCAGCCGGATAATGGCACAGACACTTGGCAAAAACGAATTGTTTCCCCAATCCGAGCAGTGATTAACAATGCACATGAATTGGGGTTGTGCGCTCCTCTAAAGGTAAAATCCTA
>CAYNZI010000329.1:0-3980 GCA_964401565.1 uncultured Spongiibacteraceae bacterium | reverse complement strand
CACAGTCAACAGCAACAGCGTCTTTAATAGACCCATTCCTAGTCACCGTATATTCAACCGTGCAATATCCCTCAACACCACGGCTATTAGCTCGACGAGGATACATAGGTGCGACTTTAACAATAGGTAGGTATTCACCGTCACCGGTACCTATACCATTGCCCAAGCCAATGTTTATATCAGCCGATATTTGCGGCGTCATATTGAGTGCATCAGGGTTAATCTCTGCTTCAATATCAGGCTGATCGAGATCTGGCGGGGGCTCTTCCGGGTCATCAGGTTTATCGGGCTTAGCCTCTTTTACATTGGTTTCAATTTCCCGGTCGGGCATTGTTATATCAGCAATTTTCATTGCCGGCTTTTCATCCAGAGAACGGTCAGCCATTGCAATAAGCAAAGGCATTAAATAGAACAATCCTATGGTGACGATAGCGCCAAAAACGGCACCAATTATTATGCGTATGAAGTTCATAGTGGCTTAATCGTTTTCCGTGGCCAAGGATACATCGTAAACACCTGCCGATCGAGCTGAATCGATAACTCCGGCAACAGTCTCTGTATTGGATTCATTGTCTGCCTGTATAACAACAGCACCTTTTGGATTTTCGGCATGCATGCGCTCAATCACCGAACGAACAGCGCGTTTATCCACACGACGCTTATCCATCCAAATTTCGTTGCTTGCACTAATTGCTATAAGAATATTAACGTTTTCTTTCTTATTGGCTGTTGATGCTTCAGGGCGATTTACTTCAATACCTGCTTCTTTTATAAAAGAAGCGGTAACGATGAAGAAGATAAGCATGATAAAGACCACGTCCAACATGGGCGTTAAGTCGATCTCAGATCCGTCGTCTACAGCTGCATTTCTACCATTTCTGCGCATAATAATTCTCTTAGTGATCTGTTGTCAGGTGGTCTTCAAGCAATGTGCTTTCCCGATCGGCAATTTGCGAAACATACGTATCAGCAAACACACCGGAAAGAGCTGCAACCATACCCGCCATAGTCGGAATAGTCGCTTTCGAAACACCACCAGCCATTGACTTGGCGTCACCGCCGCCGGTAACCGCCATGATGTTAAAAACCTCAATCATTCCGGTAACCGTACCTAACAATCCAAACAAAGGAGCCAGGGCAACCAGGGTTTTGATCATAGGCAGACCGGACCTGATCTTTAGTTGGGCTTCTGAAATAAGCTGACGCCGAATTTGGCGAGCGTTCCATGACTTGCGTTCGCTTCGCGCTTCCCACTTACTAATCGCGTAGTCAATATCGGCACGGAGGCCGCTTTTAAAATAGTAAAAGCGCTCGAAAGCCAATGTCCACATGACGAAGGTAAGGGCGGCGATATAATTCAACACAGGACCGCCCTGCTCCATAAAGCTAAGAATTAAATCTAGAGTGTCATCGAAAAACATCGTCTATTTTCCCAGTTGAGACTCAGTGTGCTCGGCAATAAGCCCGGTGGACTGCTCGTCAAGTACGTGAATAACTTTCTTCGCCTGTCCGTTGGTAATGGTGTGCAGTAGAACGGTTGGTATTGCAACCAACAAACCCAGAACCGTAGTAACCAGAGCCCCAGAGATACCGCCAGCCATAGCCTTCGGGTCGCCCGCACCGAATATTGTTATCGCCTGGAAGGTGATAATCATACCGGTAACCGTACCCAACAGCCCCATCAACGGTGCTACCGCAGCGATGATTTTTAGCAAATTCAAGCCAAGCTCAATTTTCGGAACCTCTTTCATGATAGCTTCAGAAAGCTTCAACTCAAGAGTTTCAGTATCCATCGTTGGATTTTCTTCGTGTACTTTCAGCACACGACCCAGAGGGTTGTTTGTATTGGCAGTACCGCTCTTCATCTGAGCTCTAACTTTAGAGTTCATTAACGTCAGCACCAGCAAACGCCATATAGCGAGCGCGAAGGCGAACGCACCGACCAAGGCAATTGCCTTACCGATAGTGCCGCCCTGCTCGAAACGCTCATTCAACGTCGGTGTATTGATCAGCGCAGCAAGGAAAGAGCCGCCGGTGGGTCCAGTAGGATCCGCACCAAATGCGACCGTACCGCTAGTGGCGCCAACAAGCTCAGTCGCCCATCCGTTGTAAGGACTCCCGGGCTGCCGAGACAATTCAGACAATGTGTTAGTTTCGGCAATGTACTGCAGATACTTGCCTTCATCACTAATGATGTTGAATGTACCAACTCGAACAACCGTGCGACTTTCTTTCTCGCCCCCGGGCTTGGCGACTTCAGCGTTAAAGCTAACAACCTTGCCAGACTCCGTCATTTCACGCTGGAGTTCAAACCACAGACGCTCAATTTCCTCAATACTTGGAAGCTGCTCAGCGCCACTCATCTTGGCGATCAACCCATCGAGAAATTCTTCACGACCAGGATATTGGGCACTAATTAGCGAACTACTAAAGTTCGAACGCAAATCGCCCGCTGTCGATGTTAAATGGCCGAACAGCTCAGTCAAAGTACCGAGACGTTCTTTAAGTCGACCTTGCTTTTCAGATACTTTCAGCTCGTTTTTCTCAAAGTCGCCTTCTAAGCGCGTCGAACGAGCCTCTTCATTGGCTCGCATCTGTTTTGCTTCTGCTAGCAACCTGGCCTGCTGGTTCTTTGCACCTTTGAACCTCGCTTCACGAGCCCGATTTTCTTTGGCCTCGCTTGTTTGACCACGTTTTACGAAATCTAACAATTGGTCGAGTGATTTAGCTTCCTGTGCAAACACCGAACCAGAGGTCAATGTTAATACAGAGGCAAATGCTGCGGATATTACCGCGGACTTCATTATTTTCATTTTCATTACTCAGCAGCCTCCGGCGCAGAAATCGGAAGTTTAAGGATGTCGATAGTCGCTTCTTTCCGAGCTATACGTAGACCCGCTCGTATGGCACTGCGATAGTCACTTTTTTCCAGCTGTACAAAGCTACCGGCTTCTTTATCCCAAGCCCCAGATATTTCACTATCCGTTGTTTGGTAAAGCAGTGCCACTCGGCCAACCTGGAAAAAATCTACATCGCGATCAACACCGTCAAGCGTTAAAGATCCCTTATAAGCAGAAATCTTACGGCCAAATTCATTCTCGATTTTGTAGGCCTCGAGAACCTGGCGGAATTTCTCAGCGACTGACAAATCAGAGCGATCTACGTTGGCACGCAAAAATTCGATTCGCTCTTGGCGCTCGTCCATCAGGAAAGGTACGTCCAGCCTAACAAATTGCTCGAGGCCGTCAATCATCCTAATAACCAGCGGCGTAACTTGACGCTGGATAACGGTGACTTGACCAATCGAGTTTTCGATGTCGTCAATTCGCTTAAGCTGATTAATTATCTGCTTATCCAAACGAGCGTTATATACACGTAGACCATCAACCTGCTTCATCACAGTTTTATAGTCTTGCAGCAAATCGCCAGTTTCATCGGCCAGAGAGTCAATTTTCTTCTGGGACTTTTGGGCGGCCTGCGTCGTTGCCTGGCCTACTTTCAACACGGCGTCTACCGAGTTTGCTTGGGTTTGAGAACCCAGTACTGCGCCAAATGACATTGTCACCGCAAGCGCTATCGTTTTGAATCGATGCATATTCATGGGGATTGCATTTCCTTCAGGATGTTTAAAAAAGCAGTTCTTATATTATCTGGTCATATGTGCTGCTGAGGTTTCACGTAATGACTCTACGAGGGTCGCATTTTAATATTAAGTTTTCTCCGGAATCAACGTGATTATCGACTTTATTTATTTAATTATCCCTTGCGCCTTTATGAGTCAAGTTGTGACACCGATACGGGTATATGGGTATCATCGAAGATAAAAAAGTAACAATTGTTAAGACTTTGTTACCATCACTGCCCAGCAAAAATCTAACACGACCCTCGGAAAACGATCAGCAAAAAAACAAAAGGCCAATAAATAACCATGGGAAGCAAGGGGATAAGGTCCACCGCTATAGGCAAGAGCGGCAAGTACA
>CAYNZI010000328.1:0-3991 GCA_964401565.1 uncultured Spongiibacteraceae bacterium | reverse complement strand
TTCATCAGAGCTGGCGATATCGGTCGACTTAATCTTGCGAGTGATGTCACGCTCTTCGTTGGTGAGGAATAAAAACTCATCACCGTTGCGGGTTATCAGGCTCTCTTTTTCTAAACGCTGTACGCTCTCTTCAATGCGCTTGCGCAGGGCCAGCTTGTCTTCGTCGATTTGTTCAATAGACAAGGTGACTAAGTTATCGATCGTGCCCTTGACCAGGTCTACGTAACGGATCATGAACAAGGTTCGCAATATTTGGCCGTCAAAGGCATCTAGTGTGGCGTTGTCGACAGCTTGGTCGATGGTACGCTTTACCGCTGTATCCAGAAATCCTTCTACCGCGCTATAAAAACGATACATAGGAACAAGGGCACCGATAGGTTTATCAGCAATGGCCGTGGCGGCCATTTGAAAGGCATCCAGCATCGAACGCTCACCGTAAGCCAAGTGAGCCCCCGTCGCCCCTACTTTACGAATTTCTTCAAAGACCTTCTGTACCAACTGGAAGTGATAAGGGGCAAAGGGGTAATTTTTAACGAAGCTGTCTGGGCCATCAAAGTTTTTTAGTGTTGGGCCAGAGCGGTCAAAGGTGATTTGGTTTTTTAGGATATCCCCTTTTTGATCAAAAACAGCTCGTAATTCAGCCTCGGCCTCTGGGGTTTTTCTCAACAATCGCTTCTGGATGACCTCATCGGTGTTTGAGCTAGACAGGGACAGGCGAGTTTTAAAGCGACCCGCAATTTTTGAGAAATTATTCGCTTTAGAGGAGGATAGTTCACCCAGCACAGCATCCATATCAGCCTGTGATGTGACGATAATCCAGGCACGGCCTTTACAAATAGTACCCAAATTTTCGGTGATGGTTTGCAGAGTGAGCATGAGTTTGGTATCGCTACCAATAAACTGACCGACTTCATCGACCAAAAATAGCACACGGTGTGACGGCGACTTTGCCTCTACATACTCTTTGACCCATTGACAAAAGTTTTCGACTGACACGCTAAAGGTTTCTTCGGAGGCCTCAAACCACTTGTGGGCCGCCTCTGGCGAAAGGTCCAGTGCAATAGACAATGCCTTTTCGACATCGTCCTGGTAGAACTGGTAGCCATCACGCTCCGCGACCCAATCGATACCGCTTTCTTTATTGAACGCCTCTTTAAACTTGCCATAGACGCCTTTTTGTTCAAGATGGCGCTCCATGTGGGCAACATGGGGGTGGTCCCCACTAAAACCTTGATGCTCATTAAATACTCTTAGGAACACATTGAGAATCGGATTGCCATCATCATTTGAGCTTGCTTTGCTATCGATATTAAAAAGAATGACATCGGTTGTTGTGCTAACCGCTTTGTTGATATCGGCACGAATCATGGCGTCATGGATTTTCTGATCATCAAAAAAATCTACGGCGGATTTTTGTTGGCCATCGGCGTCAAACGCCTGCTTGTTCGCCAAGATATAGGAAAGCGTCTTGAGAAAGTGTGATTTACCTGAGCCAAAGAACCCGGAAACCCAAACGCCAACACGGTTCGCAATGCTGGGGTCATTAAGGTCTGTGGCATAGGATTCAAAAAACGAGCTAAAGTGCTTTTCCAGTTCATTGGTGACTACATATTCATCAAGCTCTTGATAAACCGTGGCATTGTCATCCTGATCCGCTTTAACTACGCCATTGATAGAGCGGTCAAGTGGCTTGTAAAAAAGGTCTTTAATACTCATAAACTGTGTCATCCTTAAATCTTCGTCTTGCTTTCGCGAAATCTATATTTATGTAACCGGCATGCTACGGAACCAATTTAAAAGCCCGGTAATAATTATTACTGGGCATTTTTCCAAACAGGCTCATGGCCTGCCCGTCATACTCACCGGGATAAAACAGTACGACGGGCTTGTGCCCCAACAAGGAGTGCAAGCTGTTCAGTAGATTGTGTGCCCGTAACAAGGGCCAAACAGAGCCAATACCGGAGATGAAGATAATATCGCAGTCTTTTGACTGACGGCCTTCGAGCAGCTCTTTGTTGACCAGGTAGGGAGCAAATTTATCCATGTGCAAAGGCCCTGATAGCGCTTTAAGCAAAGCCTCATCACCTTTATTTTTCTGCATCGCCACGGCTTTATCGACAAAACCGCGTTCAGCTAAATAATCAACCAGCGCCTGAAGCAAATTTATATGACCCACTTTTAGCTGGCTGTGCTTTTTGGCCAGCATGCCCTCCAGGAAACTGATGTATTCTCGGACCTCAAGCTCGGCTGTAGGGTCATAGTCAAAAATCCAAAAGCCGATTTCGTTACCCAGACCCTGACTTTGTAAAAATTCTTCCGAAAGAATCTTTTCCGGTATTTGATTTAACCGGTCATGCAAATGTTGGTTCATTTTTATTCCTGGTGCGTCGTCTTTTGATGGTCTTCAGCTATCTCTGAGACACTTCCATACACGCTTTAATCCGTTGCTTATAGTTATCAAGTAACATTGTTTTTATCTCTGGCCTAATCATCACATGCTGAAGCTGTAAACCCCGCGTGTTTTTTAAATACCCCATTTCTGCCAGCATTCTAAAGACCACTTGGCCCATTTTATCTTTTGTTGTTTCTTTCCACTCTTGAATATTAGGATCTCGGTGGGTGCAATCCTCTAGGAACTCAGCCCAACGAAAGCGCTCTAGCTTTTCAGCATGGCTGCTATAGGCATCACCGACTACTCTCTCCATAAACTCAACCAGTAATAAATTACGCTCCAGTGCAGCACAAAAAGCCGCCTGGGTTGCCAGCTCTTCATCGCCATCTCTGACTGCACGCCAAAATTCACTCCCTACAAGCTCCAGGCGCTTGCGAATAGCTTGGGCGTTTCGCCGTGCCGTCGCAGGGCTGCGTTTTTGCAGGCGATTCTCCACTTGAATCACCTGAACCCACTCTTCCTCATTAGCCCCGCTCAACAATAAGCCGGCGATCACCCGGCTTTCTCGAACCATTAATGATCCACCGCTGATATCACTGTTGTAACTGTGATTAGTGGGCCTGTGATTACTAATGCGCGTACCCATAAACTAAACAACCCTCCACACTATGAGTTTGACCCAAATAGATACGGATATAAGCTCTTTCTATCCTGCTCCATAAGCTGAATGTGGTACTGATTAGAATTGGCGATCTCTTCATCGGTGATCGCTGCCTGATAACGCTGAAGCGTGTAATGCGCCAATGATTTTCTCACCCGAAGCTGAAGCCTTCCTTCAGGCATACCAAAGTCTTTCTCTACCAGTGATTTTTGGCCATCAGTTAGCTGTGTATTGGGTACTAACGTGATAGAAATGACTTCGTTCCACTGCTTATCTTCTTCAATTGGCGGAGCAGCTACATCCGCAGCCTGGGGCGTTCGGTCAATGCGAGATAGGATAAAATCACGGTAATCATTGCGCTTGTGGCAATAGGCTCTCACGTGCCAACGAAACCCGGTATAGACCAACGTATGAGGCGAAATGACCCGCTCACTCCAAGACGGATTTGCCATAGACGCATAAAGGATTTTGATGCTAGACGATGCCCGGCATGCCTTTATTACCTCTCGTACAACTTCTGGCCGCACAGCTCTATCTGGCAGCTGCACAGATGCTAGGTTGGAGTCGGTTTCAAGTGTGATTGCCATGGATTCGCTAACTAGGCCGGAAACCATATCCAGATATTCGTTGATATGCCCCTTGGTAAGCACTGGCCGAAAACCAGGTTTAGGTACATAGGCTTTAACGCTGGGATCATGAAATAAGGAATCTGGATTATGATTGGCCATGTAGCGCTTGATGTCGGCGGAGGCCTGTTGCCTACTAACACCAAACCAACCCACCAACCGATTAGTCACAAGCCTGCCTTCCCAATATGCCAGCAACTCAATGGCCCGCATACGTAAAAGCACCTCATGTTTTTCGATAATCATTATTGAGCAACCTTATTTTATTAAGGGTATTGTGCCTAAGTGTTGACAATATGTAAAATAATAGTA
>CAYNZI010000327.1:0-3998 GCA_964401565.1 uncultured Spongiibacteraceae bacterium | reverse complement strand
GGTACCAATAGCCATATGCAATTTAACTTTTCCGGCATGGTTACTGACGATGTATGCCTGAACCTGCCGGAAGAATCACCACTACTCACTATCAAAGGTGACAACGATAAGGAGTACTTAACCATTGAGCGCTCCGGAGAAACATCAACCAATAGCGCACTGATCGATAACCTCACCCGCAGTTATGTGACTTTTTCGGGCCACACATTTCCCCACATTTTGATACCACTACTGGAACAACAGCAGGTAATGATTAACCCTGACCGACCGATGGTTATATATCAGAGCATGTTAATCGATCTCGACCGTCTAGATTTAGTCGATATCGAACTGACACTTGATTCGGAGAAAACATCTATATCGGTCAGTGGTAAGCGAGGCAATGTTTGTCTCGCTTTTCACCTCATATCAAACGGTATGGTAATTGGTCGCGGCGAGAAACATATGGTGGTTAGCGGACTAAAACCTTTCGACAAAACAGTAGTGAAT
This sequence comes from uncultured Spongiibacteraceae bacterium, assembly GCA_964401565.1. Classification (GTDB taxonomy): domain Bacteria; phylum Pseudomonadota; class Gammaproteobacteria; order Pseudomonadales; family Dasaniaceae; genus Oceanicoccus. The sequence continues at coordinate 3,509 of CAYNZI010000327.1, read as the reverse complement.
CAAATCATTGATGACTATAACCAATGGAAATCAGCGTTTAACGCCTAACCGGTCTAATCAGCAATACAATGGAAAATTACACTCCCCCGGCGCTATTTAAAAACCCTCACGTTCAATCGATTCTGGCTAGTGCCGGGCCTCGAAAGCTGATTGTTCGCCGGCGGGCGAAAAAGTTAATGAGTAGCGCAACAACTCATATCCTTGACTGCGGTAACGGCATTCGACTGCAGGGCGAGTATTCACAAAATCCTGAGAACAATAAAGGATTAGTCATACTGATTCACGGTTGGCTCGGAAGCAATGAATCAATGTATCTGCTCTCTTCCGCCAACGCACTTTTCCTCGATGGATTCAATGTTTTCAGACTTAACCTAAGAGATCATGGCGGAAGCGGCCACCTCAACAGGGGGCTATTCAATTCAACCCGCCTGGATGAAGTTGTCAACGCAGTTTACCAGATTCAGCAATTATTCCCGCACCAGCATAACTATTTGTCCGGATTCTCCCTAGGGGGAAATTTTGTCCTGCGTGTAGCAAGAAAAGCCCCGGAAAAAAACATTGCCCTCGATAAAGTTGTTTCCATTTGCCCCGTCATCAACCCCGGTAAAACCAATGTAAACATTCAGCAAGGTTTGTTTATTTACCACAACTATTTCTATAAGAAGTGGAAGCGCTCACTACTGAATAAACTGGATCATTTCCCGGAGTATGATTATCGGGAAAAACTGAAAGCTTTCAAAACACTGGACGAAATGAATCAATACTTTGTCCCCAATCACACTGATTTCGATAATATCGACGACTACCTGAAGGGTTACAGTATTGACGGGGATTACTTATCGGGACTCACTGTACCCTGCCATATTATTAGCAGCACTGACGATCCGGTTATCGATGCAGGTGACTTACGGCAACTGGCCAAAAGCCCTCAACTAACCGTTGAGTTAACACGCTACGGTGGGCACTGTGGTTATATCGACAGTTTTAAACTAACCAGCTGGATAGACCGCAGGCTCAAAGAATTACTGTCGCCGGCGGCTACCGAGTAAACAACGACACTCATTTCATCGGCATATAGTGAATGCAATTGCGACCTGCTGCCTTTGATTGATAGACACCCCTATCAGAACTCGCCACCAACTCTGCCGCAACCCTCTTCTCTTCGCCCTCGGCCATATCTGCAGCCGGGAGCCAGCAACACACCCCCATCGACAAAGTAACACGAATATGGTGACACTCCTCATCGCCAAGTTCAGATACCGCAATATCGAGATCGCTAACTTGTTGACGTATTCTCTCACCTATCTCCATGGCTCTTTTCTGACTGCAGTTCGGTAACAACAATGCAAACTCCTCCCCACCATAGCGACACACGTGATCCGTTTTCCGCAACATGTCGTTAATATACTGCGCAACTTCTCTTAGCACTTTATCACCCGCTGGGTGGCCATAAGAATCGTTAATTTTTTTGAAATAATCCAAATCAACAAACAGCAGGCTCAAAGGATCGCCGCCACGAGACGCACGCGATATCTCTTTATCCAGCGACAAATGGAAAGCCCTGCGGTTCTTCACTTGGGTAAGAGGGTCGTACATACTAAGGTGATGCAATCGTTCCTGATTAACTGCATTTTCAAGGCACACAGAAACAATGGATGCCAGGTGATCAATAAAGTCAGTAGATTTGTCAGTCGCAAACCGTTGATGCCCTCTTGCGCCAAAGTGCAAACTACCGACCAGAACACCATGACGAACCAACGGCAGCAAAGCCGCAGACTTAAGTACTTCACCGCCAAAAATCGAAAGACCAGACTCCGCTATCGTAGCAAGCAGTCGAACAAAGGGTTGCTTGCTATACAACTTTTCAATGCTGCTAGCATCCTTTTCCAGATGCAAACCCGGAATTGCTAGCGTCTCCTCTGATACCAATGTTGCCAGCGTGTCCTGAGGGTCATACAGCCACAGCTCAACCTGATCGAGATGAAAATAGTCAACGGCATTGCAAAGCAACATATCGAGCAACTCATCCAGGCCGTTATGACCCAGTAGCTGGAGCTCAAATTGCTGGTACCGTCGCATTATCTTTTCGTTTTGGACAGCTTTTTGGTACAAATCGTTGACCGTAAAACTAAGGACATCTAGGCGACGATCGCTTAATTCTGACGACTTCCGATCCGGCTTACCGGTATAACGACGCACTAAAACCTCCTTTTATCGCATGAATCACTTCTACCAAGACAACTACCCTTCGCAGTAAAGCATCTAGACCAGAGCGTCTAGTAAATCTTGCAATGACTGGCTTTCCCTCTCGGGTCGCCGCAGTAGATCTAGCAGATGATCTTGGGAGCCAAATCTACTGGCATCGTAACTGTGCGTGCGCGCTAAAAATGATGATTTTACTCCTGCTATCTCGTGATTGTCGTCACCGCCATTGCCGCCTTCACTCACAGCCTCACTGACATCAACTTCGGTTACCAGCATCGGCACGTCAGCGTCTGCTGAAGCAGGCGCCACATTTTCAACAGCTGACGGCTGGCTATTGGATAATTCCTTACGGTCTCCCGTCACTAATTGCTGAGAAGGCACATGCCCCAACAACTCACCTGTCGGCGGCGAGCTCGTTAAATCAACCCAAGGTCTAACTCTGTTAGCTATCTCACGCATGAGCCTGTCATTCCTTCCAGGTGATGATAACAACTGTTCAATCGTCTCAATCACATCTACGGGAGACTCATGGTGGCGCTCAATGTAGGCATTCACGCATTCTTGTAACAACGTGGAAATAAGTTCGGGAGCCGCATTGCCCTGCTCTATTAGCAGTAACGTCCGAGAGCGCAACTCGGAAAGATAATCGCTGTCTCTATCTTCAAACTTGTCTACTTTTGGCGCTCCACCAAGCCCATCGCGCTTATCCTGTAAATCAGTACCTGAACGCTGATCTCGAAATTGTCGCTGCCAATACCCACTGAAAGACTCTGTTCCCGGCACCTCGCGAGTGACCTTATCCAGATCAGCCGCCAATTTGGTAAAACTCCGACAAGAAGGATCGCTGTCAGGAAACATTGCCACCGGATTCTGCAGCTCTACCGCGACACGCATACTCTCATCGCGCAGCAGGAACCCGAGGTAGTGACTTTGAACGCCAATATATTTGTCGACAGCAGCACGAAATCGATTAAACACTTCTTTAGCCTGACTGATACTGCTGCACATATTCACAACAATGTGAAAATGAATATTACTGCGCCGACGCTTTAAGAGCTTAATCAATGAAAAAGCGTCGGTTAATGACGTCGGTTCTGGAGTGATGACAACGAGAGTATGGTGGGCTGCGCTGACAAAATCGAGCGTAGTCTCAGCGATACCTGCAGCCGTATCTATCAACAAAAAGTCAAAATCACCCTCTATCCTTGCTAATTCGCGCGTTAACCGTAATTGTTGGCGGGGATGAAGACTTACACACTCGCTAATACCATTTGCACCGGGAATTATCTTGAGTCCGTAAGGAC
>CAYNZI010000326.1:0-4022 GCA_964401565.1 uncultured Spongiibacteraceae bacterium | reverse complement strand
CCCCGCGCGCGCGCCTTTACAGGGCACGCACGGGTGCCTTCGGCGAAGGTATTTGCGGCCTTATGTATCAAACGCACCAACAATATAGCTTATAAATAACGGCCTGTGAATCCATAATGGGGTATGCAGGAAAAGAGCATCATAAACGCACTATTGCAGATCAGAGTGGAAACCGTGCAGGCGGGGCAAGACGCCTATCACGTTAATGCTTTGCTGTTATCACGCGGGTATGATCCGGCAAACCTCCATGTGCCGCGAAAAGGTCCAGCTGATAGGTTCAAGCAGGCAGAGTTGAAATGCCTGATACTGGATGCGCTAAGAGGCGGTCCTATGGCGGGGAAAGAGATTGCGGCGTATGTTGTCGCGCAAAGACCGCATATATCGCCAGAGGATGCCTATGAGCGAGTGTATTGTGGGTTGGCAAGGATGAAGCGAAGTGGGGTAATTAAACGTGCTGGTCGGCTGTGGGGGCTGGCCCAATGAAGGGCCAGCTGTGAAGCTACGCTGCTGGGCGAGGTAACAGTTTTGGCAGATGTGGCAATGCAGCGGGGTCGCGTGTGTTGAAATAGCGCTCCGAGTGCTCAGGAATCCATACATCGTCAACAAACTCGATGTAGAGAGGCAGCATTTCCCTAGGATACTGGCGGGCGTCTCCCTCCCATTCGTCAGTCTTATGACTGTAGAATTTGTGTTCATCAGCCTTGTCAGGATGGAACTCCCTTAGCCAATCGGCGAAATAACGTCCGACGCTAACATCAGGGCGGTTCTGCTTCCCATTAGGAGCTTTGTCCGCCATCGTGTGGCCAACCATCTCCAACCGCCCAATAAGGCGGATCGCGAGTTCCGAGATGACTGAGAAATGGTCGTGGTCGACACGGTCCCAATTTTCGTTGAACCGCTTGATGAATGCTGGAGTTTTCCCCGTATATGAGCCAGTTTTGCGGATGGACGGCAAAACTTCTGACGTGATCCATTTTTTGAACCGCTTGGCCTCTGGCTTCCGGCTTGTGAGGATCAGGCTATAGAGCCCTGACTCATTTATGATCTTCGATTTTTGAGACCGCCCGATGGGGTCGATAATATCGAGGTCATCTTTCTCGTCTTCATCCAGCCGTTTTGCGGCATCTGACGTATTGGAGATACCAAGCTTGCGGCAAACTTCTGACAACACGAACCACGGCTCACCGTTGCGATCCATAACGCGGAATTCATCTTTGTCTTCGTATTCGAAAACCTGCATAGTGTATTGCATTACGATATTTTTTGTAGCCTGTAGTTTTTTAGGGCTTATTGGGCCGATATTGCTCATGTAATGTCCTTTCTGCGACATTTTGTGATGCAACGGGGCCTTGACGAGGCGTGACTAATCACGATACTCGACACTTACAGGGGAGGCCACGCTACATGTGGATTTCTGATTTTAGTCGGGTGGGCAATCACCACAAAAGCCCATCCGACGACCTGTACCCACAAAATACAGTACCAAAGTGCAATGAGTCAACGACCGACGATTTTTTAAGTTCCTATTCCGTTCTGATTCAGGCCACCCGCTGCCAATACCCTTTCCAATTACGGCTAACGGGTGCCTCCATCGCACATTCTACCAAACCATAAGCCATTGAACCGTTATCAACACGACGGTTGTCCTCAAGCCATGCAGCGTGGTTCGCATACTGGTGCAGGTATTGCGGACTAACGTGGTGGTGCTGGCCACGAACCATACGACGCAGGCGGGAAAAGAAGCTTTCAACCAAGTTGGTATGGATACCATCATCAGAGTAACAAACCGAGTGATTGACCCGCCCGACTTTCCAACCTGAATGCAGTAAGTCCCAATGGCTCGCTTCATCGGCTGTCATTGTTGCAGAGCGGCATATGTTCTCTTTAGCCAGTTCTACGCCCTCTGCCTCGCTCATGGTTACGAAGGGCAGTGTGCGGCCTCTACGCTCGCGCAAGGCCACCACAACACGGCGCTTGCCTGTCTGGTATTTCTTGCGGCGACGGTCAACACGATCCTCTACACGGTTGGCAGGGCGAATGTGGCCACCAAAGTAAGCGCCATCAATTTCAACGTGGCCTTCCAGTATTTCGCCCGTATGCACTTCGTCAGCCATTGCCTCGCGCAGTTTGTGCGCCAGAACGAAAGCCGTTTTGTATTGGCAATCCAGATCACGAGATAGCTGCACCATAGAAACACCCTTAGAAGCGTTCACGATAATGCAGATCGCGGCCAACAGGTCCACAAAGCCCATTTTGCGACTGGCAAAGATTGTGCCGGACGTGACGCTGAACTGGTGCGAACACGCCTTACACTTGAACTTGCGGCGCGTGGTGATTTTGTAAGCTTCGTCATGACCGCACTTGGGGCAAACCGCCTCGCCATTGGTCTCAGGCCAGCGCATTTCACAAAACATTGCATAGGCCGAGTCTTCACCAGCCTTGTAAATCTTACGAAGGCTAAGGGTGCGAGATGCCGCTGAGAGGAGAAAGTGTTGTGCCATTGTCATCATATCCATTGCTTATGTAATGAATATAGTACCTAGACGTATCAAATACAATACCTTATGTATCGAATATGATGCTTTTATTTATATAGGTGATACATGGCGGAACAAACTGAGTGGGAAACGAAGGCAGCAAACATTCTAAAAGCCGAATTAAAGCGCAAAGGGGTGACCTATTCACAACTGGCCGGATTGATTGGCGATAAAGAGGTTAACATTAGAAATAAATTGTCGCGAGGTAAGTTTACAGCAGCGTTTCTTTTTCAGGCACTATCTGCTATAAAAGTGGAGCGTATTGAGGTCGCCTAAATGCCTAAAAATGCTGACAAGAACACTGAAACTTTGCTGACACAATGGGTTGGCCCTGTTGTCGTTTCCGCGCTGGTATTTGGTATCCTTATGTCAACAAGCCTTTTAGGAATTGGGTTTGCCGTGACTTGCGCTGTGCTGATCGCAGCGGGCGGAATCGCGTTACTCTATTTCAGTTAAATCAAACCCAGATTGGGTTTGAGGGGGCTGTACTGAATGCACCTTAATGATCGTGTATTCCTTGACGTGCCACACTTCTTGGTCGCGCTCTTCTGAAACCTCCAAATCAACGTTCAAGACTATCCCCTTTGAAAGCGGAATATTTAACGCGCCAGATGCAAGTCTTCTCAAAAAGGATTCATCTTTAATCGTAGCGCCAAACTTTCCTCTGCTCGACGAAAAACCCCACCTCTTGTCAGTTTCATCGGTTAAAACGGCCCGCAACAAAACAAGGTCCATTTTTTCCAAGTAAATACGGCGCTCTGTCGCATCAGCGTCTCTAATAATCGTGCGCTTGGGGAATTCCCCTCGCTCAATCACAGTCAACGGTCTGCGCTCCGTCGTTCCAGATACCCCCGCGCCAGTAACGTTTTCATCGGCTTCTAAAGCACCAAATACCTCTACAGCCTCGTCCTTGCCAATTTCATCTTTGAGTGCTTTGGGGACCTCCTTAGCAAGGGCCTGCATATCCTCCTGTGTCAGAACAACTTCTATTTGTGGCGCATCTGGACCTTGCATCCACTCCAGAATCTGCTCCCAACTCCAGTTTACTGTTGTGCCACCGATGAAAATAAGAGAGCTCACAACGGCGGTTCTGATTGTTGCCTTTGGATCGTCCCTTATTAAGCTTATTATCGTTTTGAGTTTTTGACTGCCTTGCACCGAACTTTCCAGTTCGATCCTGGGGGCACTGAGTGGGTCAAAATGGAAGCTGACTTCCTCAACAAGGTTAGCCCACGCAATAGCGGCATTTGCCACAGTTCTTAAATCAATCCGAGTCTTGGGCTCCAAGTCGATAAATAGTACAAGGGATGTGCTGCTCATTATCTATTCCTGTTAATAATTCAGGCAGATAACTACGTTTTAGTGTGAATGTGGAGTCAAATCTCAACCACACATTGTTTTATCTTTGGTGCGTTTGATACATAAGGCCGGGTATTTGGGAAAAGAAGAAGCTTAAAGTCCCGCCGCTTTGCGCAGCATGTTCAG
>CAYNZI010000325.1:0-4027 GCA_964401565.1 uncultured Spongiibacteraceae bacterium | reverse complement strand
GTTATTCACAAGACGAACGAGAATCAATAGGTACGTTGCGTCAAATGCGCATCAGAACACAGGATGGTTCTGAAGTGCCGTTTGAAACCGTCGCGAGCGCCGAGCTTGGGAGAGGTTTTTCATCCATAAAAAGAGCCAACAGGCAAAGGGTCGTGAATGTCATTGCCGATGTTGATCGCACTCAAATAACCGCTAATGAAGTCATTGCCGATTTGAGAGCGGGTGCTCTTGATACTATTCTTGCCGATTTCCCACGGATAAAATACAGTCTTGAAGGTGAGCAGAGAGAACAGAGTGAAGCGGCTCAAAGCCTAATTCCATTATTCTTTGTTGCCTTGTTTGTTATCTATGCCTTACTGGCAATACCGTTAAAATCTTATACCCAGCCGCTGATTATTATGAGCGTTATTCCCTTCGCATTTTGCGGTGCCATATGGGGGCATCAAATAATGAAAACCTTTGATCTGGTGTCAGGGCTGGCGATGATGTCTGTGATGGGGGTGATCGCAGCGTCAGGCGTTGTTGTTAACTCCAGCCTAGTGCTGGTGCATAACGTCAACAATCGGCGGGCGGAAGGGCAGTCGTTTCATGAGGCTGTGATCGAATCGGCAGTATCACGCTGCCGGCCTATCGTATTGACGTCAATGACCACATTCGTTGGATTAATGCCGCTGATGTTTAACCGTAGTGTTCAAGCACAGTTTCTTGTTCCTATGGCGATCTCTTTGGCCTTTGGTGTCTTATTTGCAACGGTAGTGACGTTACTGGTTGTGCCGTCGGGTTATATTATTCTGGAAGATTTTCACCGATGGCGTGATAAAAAACGATCACCGGATGATGATGGCAATAGCAACAAACAAGAGCTGCACGTTTGATGCTAGTTGTACCTAGGTAGGCTGAGGGGAGGGTGATGGTTTCAGTCTGCTGTTATCGTGTTTTTTTCCTCCACGAGATTTGCATAGATACCACCCGCAGCGACGAGTGATTGGTGAGTTCCTCGTTCCTGTATGATGCCATCAGTTAACACCAGTATTTGGTCAGAGTGTTGGATCGTACTCAGTCGGTGAGCAATTGCAATGACCGTTTTGTCCATGAATACGTGGTCAATAGCACGCTGAATAAGCTGTTCCGTGACAGAGTCAACTGAGCTGGTTGCTTCGTCTAGCATGACCACTTCGCTACCACCGGCTATCGCTCTGGCGAAAGCAATCAACTGCGCCTGACCGACGGATAGATTACTGCCGTTATTACGACATTGAAATTCATAACCACCAGGCAGTTGGTCAATGAACTCGTTCGCATAGACATAGTTTGCAGCATTTATAATGTCTTTGTCTGTTATGTCATTTCGTCCCAAGCCGATATTGAAGGCAATACTTTGGTTGAAGAGAAATACTTCCTGTTGCATCAGGGAGAAAAAATTCCGAACAACCGATTTTGGAATAGTAGATAACTCCACTCCATTGAGCGTGATTGAGCCCTGATAGTTATCATAAGTTTTGGTGAGCAACCGCAGGATAGTCGACTTGCCTGACCCCGTTGTGCCTACTAAAGCTATTTTGTCGCCCTTGTTCAAGGTAAAGGAAATACCTTTCAGAACTTGTGGCCCATCGGTGTTATAGCTGAAATAGACGTCGTCAAATACGAGTGATTCAAATTGGTTAAAGCAGGCATTGGCCAATTTCTCTGTGTGTGGTGTTAATGCCTCTTCCTCCAGTGGATGCTGGAATACTTCTTCTATATGTTGCAGCGCTGCCAGCGCCCGTTGAATGGATGCTAGCTGTGAGGTGAAGTCACGTATCGGTACAAATATCTTGTCGAGCGTATTGATAAACCCGATTAATACGCCAACGCTGATGGTGGCTGTCAATATTTCGCCTGATCCATACCAGATGATCAAACCGAGGCTTACGGTTGTTACGCCTTCGATTATTGAATACAAAGCCGAGTCGTAGAGGTTTGACTTCGTTTGAGCCTCGTGAAACCCGCGTGTATACCGCTGATAGTTTTCTTTCACTTCTCCTTCGGCACGGTAGAGCTGAACCGTTTTAATACCGTTGAGGCATTCCTGTAAATAGCCAGTGCCTTCGGACAGTACTTGTCTTGATTTCACAAACGCATCGCGCATTAAACCGCGAAGTTTTTCTGTAATGTAGTAAATCAGCGGGCCAATCAACATCAGCACCAGTGTTAATCGCCAACTGATAGTCGCTAAAAATATCAACAGTGCTACGGTGATAAGTAAGTCGCGAATCATGTTGAGAAAACCCTGTGCAAAGGATTCGTTAATGGCCTCAAGGTCGCTGGTCAGTCGGGTTAACGTGACACCCATGGGTGTTTTATCAAAATAGTGGCGGGGAAAGTGCAGTACGCGATTAAACATGACCGCACGCAAATCGAGAATGGCTTTTTGCGCCGCTTTCTGTAGCGAATAATTGTAAATTGCGTCGCTGACGTAATTGGCTGCCAGTACCGCCAGCAACCCGGCGACCCATAACCATAAGCCGTCGAATTTCCCTGGAATTAATTGTTCATCGATTGTCCGCATAATCATCCACGGATAGAGCACGCTGAACAATACAGAAAACGGGATGAGCGCAATACCTAGTGTCACATCCTTGCGATAGGGCTTCAGAAATCCGATAAAGCGCTTGATCAGCGGCCAATCAAAATTTGTTGTCTGGGCCTTAGTGTTTTCGCCCTTGGGAGGGGGTGTTGTTGCTGCTTGTTGGGCGTTCGTAGAGTGAGATGGATCGGTCATTCCTGTTCGCCTCCGTGTTGCTGCAGTGTCCAGGTTTCTTGATAAAAATCGGACGTTTGTAAAAGTTCCTGGTGATTTCCCTGAGCAACAATTTGCCCGTTTTCCAGTACCAGAATGTGATCAACTTTTTCCAATACGCTCGCGCGGTGAGAAACAATGACCGTACATTCGCTGCGCAGATTGTTGAAAATTTGATCGAGTAAATAGCGCTCAGTTTTATTGTCGACGGCCGAAAGGACGTTGTCGAGAATCATCAATTTACTGGGGGTGTACATCGCACGTGAAAGGCTTAGGCGCTGTTTTTGGCCGCCAGATAATAGAATACCTTTTTCTCCTACCAGCGTGTTTTCGCCTTCCGGAAATTGGCTCACTTCCTTCAGCATGTCTCCCTGTCGCAATGCGGTATCCACGCTCAACGCTTCAGCGTTGTCATTGCCCCCAAACCGGATATTGTTGGCCACTGAATCAGAAAACAAAAATGGATCTTGGGTAATGGTGCGTACGGCACTGCGCAAGTCGCTTTTTGACAGGGTAGTAACGTCGCGGCCATCAATAAACAAATGGCCTGGATCAACGTCCAGATAACGATTCAAACAGTTGACCAGTGTCGTTTTACCGGAACCGACCTTGCCGAGAATTCCCAGAGTTTGACCGGGTTGAATGGTGAAGCTGATATGTTTAAGCGTTGCCGTTTCGTCTCCTGGATAGCGGTAACTGAGGTCCTTGATTTCAATGCCTTGGCTAAACAGGGTGTTTCTATCCGAATCGTCTAAATGATGTTGTTCGTTTTCTGGAACCGGTTGGTCGAGAATTTTTCGTAAGCTTTCCACACTGACCATACCCGTTTGATAGGCCGAAAAAATCATTCCCAATGAAATAAATGGCATGGCTAATAGAGTAGCGTAAGAGAGCAAGGCCGTAAGTTCGCCAATGGTTAAATCTTGTTGTATCAGGTAACTACCACCAACAGCCAGTATCAACACCTTCATGATACGATCGGTATAAGCAATAATAGGTAGAATCAACGTACGGATTCTCGCCAGCTTGAGCGAGCGAAGAAGAATGGCCTGATTGTGGTCATCAAATTCTGACACGGCCCAAGGTTGCACTTGGTAGGATTTGATTTCTTCGATACCCGAGAGCATGCCAATGGTTTGGCTGGAGAGGTTTTGCAGTTCTTCCATGCGTTTTTTTGTCATCTCCCGCATGTATGCAATTGCCCGATGGGCAATGTAAAAGGTCACCAACACTGGCAATATACAATAA
>CAYNZI010000324.1:0-4046 GCA_964401565.1 uncultured Spongiibacteraceae bacterium | reverse complement strand
GAAAGCCTCCACGCACTGTCATTGTCGCACTGATGATGCTGTATGAAGAAGGGAAATTTCGTCTCTCAGATCCTGTATCGAAGTACATTCCTGAATTGAAAGGGTTGAAAGTCGCTGCGGGGGAGGGTGATAGCGGTCCTTTACTGGAAGATGCTCATCATGAAGTGGCCATACGAGAACTGGTTAGTCATCGTGCAGGTTTAACCTATAGTATGTTCTCTCCGTCGCAGCGGATACAATCAGTAAAGGGGAGTTTTACTGGGGCGGAGCTGCCGGCACTTGGTTTTGGATTGACCCCGTTGAAAATCTGGTTTTTGTCGGCATGATTCAGCAGTTTGGAACGGGGCGTCCGGATGTGCGGTCTCTGTCCCGACGGCTTACCTATCAGGCGGTACTGGATGCAAACGGTGATCAGGAGCCGGTAGATTAGTAGTGTCATCAGAGGCGCGTGGTGGAAAAAGTTGACCAATACATATGCTGATTGTTGCTGATAATTCGAGGAATTGATGATGATTATAAAAATAGCAAAGTGGATTTTCTTGACGGTAGTGAGTCTATCTTTATTGTTAGCCGTCGTTTTGTTTATCGGTTCGAAAACATCAATGGATAGTGACTATTCTCATACTCGACAGGTGGGTTCACTGCCGGAGTTTTCCGGACAGTCGATGGTTTCTTCAGGGGTAGAGGTCGTGCGTATATCGGCCAATGGTTACGAATTCCGTGCTCGTATTGCCGGGTTCGAATCATCGGTTGGGACGGCCAAAAAACCAGCGGTTATTTTACTGCATGGGTTTCCTGTCAGTTCGGCTATGTGGATAGAATTGATAAGCCCTTTGGCCAAGGCGGGCTATCGAGTGGTTGCATTTGACCAGCGTGGTTACAGTCCAGGTGCCCGGCCCGGCGAGCTGACAGACTACACCATTGATAAATTGAGTTCTGATGTGGTTGCTGTTGCCGATGCTCTAGGGATAGAGACATTTCACCTAATTGGCCATGATTGGGGGTCGGCAGTTGGATGGACCACGGTGATGCAATACCCGCAGCGCATTGAGAGCTGGACCGCCTTGTCAATTGCGCACCCGGTGGCATTTTCAGAAGCGTTGGCGAATGATCCGGACCAGCAGTCACGAAGTAGTTACTTTATGTTATTTGTGACGCCCTGGTTGCCAGAGGCACTGTTTAGTTTCAATGATTTTAAAATGCTCGGAGGAGTTTACAGCGGTATGTTAACTGAGCAGAAATCTGAATACATAAAATTGTTTTCTGAGCCTGGAGCTTTAACGGCTGCGTTGAATTGGTATCGGGCAATGACGCTAAGCCAGCAGGGAGCGGCACAGCAATCCCCTGAAATTTCCATCCCAACATTGTTCATGTGGGGAAGTAATGATCCCACGGCAGGTCGATTAGCGGTCGACATGCAAAAACAATATATGACGGGTCCATATGAAGAAGTTGAATTGGAAGCGGGACATTGGTTGATCACCGACCAACCTGTTGCCGTTGTTGGCGAGGTGATTAAGCATCTCGAAACCCATTCGCATGATCAATAGATTACTGCTATAAAACTCATACATAAAGAGGTATTCAATGTCCTTCCATTTTTTAACCGTCGAAAAACATCCTGGTTATGCCATTGTAACTATTGATCGAGGAGATGGTCTCAACGCCTTGTCGCGGCAATTAATGCGCGAACTTACCGCTGTCGCTGAAGACTTTGTCGATGATTTGGAAACGACCGCAATCGTACTGACGGGTACGGACAAAATATTCTCTGCGGGCGCCGATCTAAAAGATCCGGAAATTGATGCTAACAAGGACGGGACATTAATCACACGTCGTCATGCACAGAAAATTGGTCCTGATATGTGTGATGCATGGGAGCGATTGGAACAAGTAACCATTTGTGCGGTTGAAGGGTTTTGTATTGGAGGCGGTTCTGCTTTGGCAATGGCTTGCGATTGGCGCGTTGCCGGAAAGTCTGCTCACATGCGTTTGCCTGAGGTGCCTTTGGCAATGAATATGAGCTGGCATTCTGTTCCGCGTATTGTTCGTGCAGTCGGTCCATCAAAAGCTAAGCTATATATCATTTTGGGCGAAAAACTCGGCGCGCCCGAAGCTTTGGACTGGGGTATGATCGACTTTATGACCGAGGATGGGAAGTCTGTCGACAAGGCCATTGAGCTAGCTGAGAAAGTGGCCGCGCTACCGCCCATTTCTGTGCGTATGTCGAAAGAGTCTATCAATATGACAGCTAACGCTTTGAATCAAGCGACAACATTTATGGACAGAGATCAATATATGTTGTCATCTTCCAGTACTGATTTCCCCGAAGCTGTCGACGCATTTTTAAACAAACGCGATCCAAAATTCACTGGTGGTTAGTTAAGAGTGTAATGGGTTATTTTTGCCGTTGCATGTTCATCTGAAGAAGCAACGGCGAAGTTCTAAGACTGAGACACAATCCCCCGATTGATGAGATCATCGATTCGATCTTTCGTATAGCCGAGCTCCGACAATATCGATTCGCTGTGTTCGCCCAGTGATGGTGCCGCACTGGTTGGCGGATTGTTACCATTGGCACTGCCAAATCTGATAGGAAGTGTCGCTGATTTAATGGTGCCAAGTTTTCCGTGTTCAACTTCCTGAATGAGCTTGTTAAATTGTATTTGAGGATCGGCCAGCGACTCTTTCATCGACTTGACCGGTGCGGCCATAACGTCGCAATCGACAAATCGTTCCATGTGCTCGCTGGAGTTTTTAGTTAGCATTTTTGCAGCGATAGCTGCTTCTAGCATATCGTTGTTGTCGAGACGACTTTGGCCCGTCAGGAAGCGTGGGTCAGTCATCAGTTCACTGCAGTCGAGGGCTTCGCAAATTTTAGCGAAAAATTTGTCGTTGAGACTACACACTTGCAAAAATTTTCCGTCTGCACATTCGAACAACCCGTACGGGGAGATCAAATCACTACCGCATCCCACTTTAGGCGGCACGTAGTCGTCAATCAATGCCTGTGAAACAATTGTCGGTTGCAGGTTCAATAACCCCTCTAGTAGATTGACCTCGACCAGCTGGCCTTCTCCACTGCTATCTCTTAGTCGCAATGCTGATAACGCGGCAATAACAACCATGTGAGCAGTGGTGCCATCGACAATGGGAGCTCCAGTTTTCAATGGAGTGCCATTGCGGTGGCCGGTGATGTCCATGATGCCGCCAAGCGCTTGCGCCAAAGGATCAATGCCCGGCCTGCCAGCATAGGGGCCGCTATTGCCAAAAGCGCTAACATTAATGGCAATGATTCGGGGATTTACTGCTTTTAGTGATGGATAGTCGACGCCCAGTTTTTGTTTTGCAGAGGTCCGGATATTGTCGACAACGATGTCGGCCTCTTTGAGCAGGTCGTGGAATACGGCTAATCCGGTGGCAGACGTTAAATCGAGAGCTATTCCCCGCTTGCTGCGATTGGCACCAATGAACATAGCGCTGTCGCCGCCGACCCCTGTTCCACGACCGAGATGTCGCGATTCGTCACCGCGCAAGGGCTCGATTTTTATGACGTCAGCTCCCAGATCACCGAGCATGGCGGCGCCGAAAGGGCCCGCTAAAACTTGGGCGATATCGAGAACGCGGATATTTTTTAAAGGTAATTCCATAATACAGGCTGCTCTCAATACAGGTTATTTTGATGCGTAGTTGGCAGTACGATCATTCGCATTATTGCGAATATTCATGTAGAACAAACTGTAGTCATAGATATGCATACTGCCACCTGGCATTCTCGAGGGGAATGACTCTGACTTCAGCTCGGGTATAGACAGCATGCCATTGTTAATGCACTGGGCGTCGGCGGCACCGACTTCCAGTGCCATCTGGCTATAGTCTTCGTCGTCTTTCGCTCTACTATAACTGGGATACCCGATAGCACTCTGGTTGAGGGAATGGTCTGCGTACTCGCCACTTTCATTCCAGAGCAGAGGATTTACGCACAAAACAGCCTCCAGCTCAGGGAATAACCCTTTGCTGTCGCCATCGATAGTGTTCCATCCAAC
>CAYNZI010000323.1:0-4052 GCA_964401565.1 uncultured Spongiibacteraceae bacterium | reverse complement strand
ACCCAAATAACATCGATATCGCTTGAACGAATGGCAATGCCTTCTTCGAGTATTTTTGCACCTTCGTTAATCATTGGGTAAATGCAGCGAATTAGAATCTCTTCGTCGCTGATATCACGGCGAGTTTTGCCATTTTTCTCAGAAAACTCGAGGATGATCTTTTCAACGTCAGGTGAAGGACTAGGTACGCGGTTTTCGTCATAATCGTAGTAGCCAGCACTGGTCTTCTGGCCGCGACGACCGGCTTCAACAAGACGGTCCCGTAACACTTCCTTACCATTTGATGTTTCCGCAGACCAGCCTATATCTAGACCTGCCAAATCACTCATCTGGAAAGGACCCATTGGCTTGCCGAAATCGAACAAGACTTTGTCGACCTGATGTGGCAATGCGCCTTCAAGAATCAACTGCTGTGCTTGATATTGACGAGGAGCAAGGATTCTGTTGCCGACAAAACCAGGGCAAACGCCAACCAGTGCTGCAACTTTACCAATGCGCTTGGCAAAAGCCATGCTGGTTTTAATAACTGGGTGCGAAGACTTATCACCACGAACTACTTCCAGCAACTTCATGACATTAGCGGGTGAGAAAAAGTGCAAGCCGATAACGCTTTCAGGGCGAGCTGTTGCCGAGGCAATTTCGTTAACATCCAGTGCCGAAGTGTTCGACGCCAAAATGGCACCTTGCTTCACAATCTTATCCAGTTTGGCGAAGATTTCTTTTTTGACTTTCATGTTTTCAAAAACAGCTTCGATAACCAGATCGCAATCGGCCAAATCGTCGATGCTCAGGCTGCCAGTCAACAGCGCCATACGGTCTTCAACATCTTGTTGGCTGATACGGCCTTTCTTCGCGGTGTTTTCATAGTTCTTGCGAACGACAGAAATACCGCGATCCAGTGCTTCTTGTGTGGTTTCAACAATGGTCACGGGAATGCCGATATTGAGGATGTTCATGGAAATACCGCCGCCCATAGTACCGGCACCGATAACGCCCACTGAGTTGATTGGAATTTCAGGTGTTTCTTTGGGGACGTCGGGGATTTTGGCCGCCTGACGTTCGGCGAAGAAGAAGTGACGTTGTGCAGCTGATTGCTCGCCGGTGACCAATTCACGGAACAGCTCGGCTTCTACTTTCAGGCCATCATCAAAGCTGTCGCTGTTAACAGCAGCTTCGATACAGCGAATATTATACTCAGGTGCCTTAAAGCCGCGGGTTTTGCGAGCAATGGCTTTGCGTATATTGGCGAATATCTCTGGCTTGCCCTTAGCGGCGTCGACTTCTGCATTCTGGTCGCGAATACGAACCAATGGTTTGCCTTCAGCAACAACTTTCTTGGCAAAAGCGATAGCGTCGACGCGAAGGTCTGTCACGATTTCGCTGATCAAGCCTGAGGCCAATGCTTCATCGGCACCGATTTGATCGCCGGAGGTGACCATTTGCAGGGCTTTTTCAACACCAACAACACGAGGCAGGCGCTGCGTGCCGCCGGCACCAGGCAGTAATCCGAGTTTGACTTCTGGCAAACCGAAACGCGCTTTAGCATCAGATACACGGTAATGGCAGACGAGAGCTGTTTCTAGACCGCCGCCAAGAACGGTGCCGTGAATAGCGGCAACAATTGGCTTGCTGCAGTTTTCCATCGCCTCGAGGGCGTCGTGTAAGCTTGGCCCGGTCGCTTTGCCGCCAAATTCAGTGATATCAGCGCCCGCAATAAACGTGCGTCCGGCGCAAATAAGGACAATAGCGCTTACACTGTCGTCAGCTGCGGCTTGTGCTACGCCGTCGGTCAGGCCGGCGCGTACGCCACCGCTGAGAGCATTAACTGGGGGGTTATCAACAGTAAGAATCGCTACACCGTCTTCAACGGTTAGATCGACCATATTAGATACAGCAACCATGGAGGCACTCCTTTCGTTCTTTCTAATGGGTTATGGGTGTAAACTGTCTAAATTCGGGCAGTTACACTAGTCCATTTTCCCTTCAGATGGAAGTCTATGGGCGTTTTATGTTCTTATTGTCACACTCTCGATAGTGTCGGCAGACCAGTAGACGTGGTTGCAATAGTCGACTATATTGCGTTTTTTCTGCCGTGTTTTTATTCATAGGCAAATAATCTATCGCTAGACACAGCGGCCAGCCTCGTATTAATTAATGATAAGTCAATGAGTACAACGGAAGAAGTCGGTAAGCAACAAGCAAAAAGTTTGCGTGCAAGGGCCGCAATTACAAAAGCGACCATTGATTGCCTGTATCAGCGTGGCTATGGTGAGACGACGCTGTCTCGGGTTGCTGCGAAAGCGTTGTTTTCCAAAGGTGCACTACAGCACCATTTTCCCACCAAAGAAGACTTGATGGCGGCAACAGCGGATGAACTGTTGAGCCGGCCTTTTACTCGAACAGTGAAACCGGAGTCGCGACCAACGACGGTAGAGGAGGCGTTGACGCTATCGTGGCGGCGAATGACAAATACGCTGGGATATCGCGCTTTGCTGGAAATCTTGATTGCTGCGAGAACCGATGAGAAACTACAGCAACGCATTTCCGAAAACTTGCATCGCTGGAATAAGGCAATGGATGATCAGGCCGTAGCAACCTATCGAGCGGTCGACGGCACCGATGAAGATGTCGTGGCCTTGTTAACAATGACGCGAAGCCTGATGAGAGGTTTGGTTATCCAGGACAGATACAGTGACGATCCGTCTGAAATCGACCAGCATGTTGAGCGCTGGTCTAGATTGATAGCCCCGCAGCTGGAATTTCGCGAAGCGGTTACTGAGCAGGAATGACAATCAACGTGTTCTCAATAAAAATAAATTCAGGAGATTCCCATGACAGTGGTTCAATCACTAGATATCCCTTCCGTTAAAGACCAGGTATCCGAGGAAGAGTGGAAACTGCGGGTAGATTTGGCAGCACTCTATCGACTCATTGTTGTTTATGGCTGGGAGGACTTATTGTTCACCCACATTTCAATTCGCGTGCCCGGTCCGGAACACCACTTTCTAATGAATCCGTTTGGTTTGATGTTCGACGAAATTACCGCGTCGAGCTTGGTTAAAATAGACTTGGACGGAAACATCGTAATGCCAAGTCCTTATAAAGTGAATAAGGCAGGATTTACCATTCACGGTGGCATTCATATGTCGACGGATGTGCATAATTGTATTATTCATACTCATTCCGACGACGGTGTTGCGGTATCTACACAAAAAGACGGCCTGCTGCCAATTACCCAGCATTCCATGCAGGTTATCCCTGATTTGGCTTATCATGACTTTGAAGGTATTGCCCTGAATCACGATGAGCGTTCACGCCTGGTTGCTGACTTGGGCGACAAACATTGTATGATTTTACGCAATCATGGTTTATTGACTGTGGGTAAGACCGCAGCGGATACATTTTTGCGGCACTTCTTCCTCGAGCGGTCTTGCACCATGCAAGTGAAAGCGCTGGCTGGTGGTGCCGAGGTTGTTGTGCCTAGCCAAGACGTACAGGCGTTGGTGGGTCGACAGGGCGGTATGACCAGGGAGGACATGAAGGCAGAGACGTTCTCTTGGCAGCCGTTATTGCGCAAATTAGACCGAATTGATCCATCCTATAGGGATTAACCGGTAACTATTGCGCAATGGAAATCAATCCCTGACGCTTACACCAACCGTTAATTGTTCTGGGCTTGGGCCTGGGAACCCGGCAACGGAGCGACGTGATTGCTCCACAGTTGGTGGCCCTCTGGGCTACCTTCCTTCGCGCCTGAGCCCTGCTTGGAAAACAGCAGGTCTCAGTCACTCGCTCAGCACTCATCTTTTATGTTCCGCAATAACGTCGCTCCATTGCCCCTGATAGCAGTGATTCCATCGCTCAGAATTATCGTTCATCAATATCAATATCAATATCCATATCAGAATCAAATCAAATGCCAAAATTTAGCACGCTGGTAGAGGAGCAGGCCGGGTGCCGCTGAGGAATAGTTAAAGTTCAGGCCGAGGGAGTGGATGAGACAGCGAAGCGCTTTAAGGCTCTGGAACGGACGAGGGAAGCCGGGACGGCCC
>CAYNZI010000322.1:0-4072 GCA_964401565.1 uncultured Spongiibacteraceae bacterium | reverse complement strand
ACGCGTTCGATTAGCCATGCTTATCGATCACAATACCTTATTAACCAAGAAAGTTGAATCGGTTGGTTTCAGGCACACCTTTTGCTTATATTTATAGTCATCGAACAGAGTGGCAATTTATCGACACCACCTATCGGACAAAGCTCCTATGCTCGACTCATTTACCTGCGCACATTAAGGATAGGCCAAGATCATGACAATTCGTAGTTTTATTCTGCTTTTAACCGTGACCCTGGCCGTTATTTCCCAGTCGGCCAGCGGCTCAATAGGCAGCGAAGAAATCAGACGCAATGTCAGCCAGTTTTTGACAACACATGTCGCTCAAATCGCAAAAACCCACGGTGATCAGGTGCGTGTCGACTACGCGATTAGTACTATTGATGCTCGCCTGGCTATGAATGACTGCCCACTAGCACTCGTCACTGAATTGAAATCGCAAAACACGATCGGTCGAGTCAATATCCGTGTCAGCTGTACGGCACAACACCGCTGGTCGCTGTATGTGCCCGTTGATATCAACCTATACAAGCTCGTCGTCACGGCGGTTAACCCAATTGCTAAAGGAGCCATACTTGAGAATGAATTGCTGGAAATGCGAGAAATGAACATCAGCAAACTTACTGGCACCTATTTTATCGACATTGACCATGTCATTGGTATGCAGGCAAAACGCCCGTTGCGAGCAAACATTCCAGTCATTGCTACTCATTTACAGCAGCCACTTGTCATCAAACGCGGTGATTCTGTGGTGATGACAGCCCAATCTGGCAACCTGGTCGTCAAAATACCGGGAATAGCATTAACAAACGGGCACAAGGGCGAACAAATTAGTGTTAGAAATAGTCAGTCTAAACGTATTGTTGAAGGCAAAGCGAGCGCCCCAGGGCAGGTCATCATTATGATGTAGCATGTGCAACATTGATCACATAACCCAGTCCGCTGGACGAGAGCTACGTTAAAGTTATCCGCCACTTGGCCGATAGACATTATGATCGTTTCACAATTGCCCAACACGGCGTCAGCGCCTTTTTACTGGATGTACGAAAATGGTTAGAGATATCAATGGATTAAGCGGTTACGCCAGTCCGAAAACTGTATCTGAGCAAGGTGGCAAAAAAACGGCCACCGCTATTGAAACATCGGCGCCAAAGCCAGCTGCCGCATCAACCGCAAGCGGCGATGGAGTGCAACTTAGTAACGAGGCCAAAACCTTTCAAACGCTGGTGGATAAGGTCAATAGCCTACCCGACGTTAATTTAGCGCGAGCCGAACAAATAAAAGCCTCGCTAGCGAATGGTGACTATAAAGTTAACGACCTAGTTCTGGCGGACAAAATTCTGAACTCGGAAGCACTTTTAGGAAACTAGTCAGTGACAAACCCCCTGGGCAGGGTGTTTGTATACGAGTAAACAGTGAACAGTGAACAGTGAACACGATCAGAGGTACATCCAATGGAACAGAATAATATAGCGCTGTGGAATAATCTGGAAACCACTTTACAGCAAGACCTTCCCGTCACATCAGAACTACTGAATTTGCTAGAAAGAGAACGCAAGGCGCTTGAAGACCGTGACTATGCGGAATTCGAGCAAATTTTGAACCCTAAAAAGCAATTACTCCTGCAGCTTGAACAACACGCAACACTTCGCCAGCAGCTTCTACAACAAGCTGGATTTACCGATGAGTCAACCACGCTCGCACAAGTCAGAGAACAGGCCCCCAATGTGGCCAAGTCCTGGCAAGAGCTCGCCACACTATGGAGCAGCTGTCAGCAATTGAATGAAATCAACGAGCGAATTGCCAAGCGCACTCGAATGGTTGTCGGTCAGATTCTCGATACGATACGAGGGCAGAATAATCAAACACGGCTCTATACCAGCAAGGGTGATGCCCAGACGAGCGCGGCCAGTCGGTCCATTACCAGCGCCTGAACAACAGGCCCTCAACAATCTAGCCTCATCGCGAGTATCGTTCTCAGAATACGCATTTTCCGCCATTGCGTAACATCGGTTGCGCACGCCTAGTGACCGACACCCGCCCCGCACATATTTACTGGCTCCCTGCGCTATAATTTACGCACTATTTCTTTGAACTGTTCCACTACAGCTACTATATTTACCTGCTATATTTACCGGCTATCCATTCATTTAAGCGATAACTATGCATACTACGGCTCGCCGTATTTTTCAACTTAACTGGCTCATCACCATCATAGCTCTTACAGGCTGCGGAGGCGGTGGTGGCGGAAGTGGTTCATCCACCAACGTCGCACCGACAGCAAGTTACACAACGGCGATTGATACATCGCTCGATTCGCTGGACGTGACATTTGATGGCAGTAGTTCTGTAGACCGCGATGGCAACATTCAGGAATTCCTTTGGGACTTTGGTGACGGCAGCAGCGGCACAGGTACGACTACCAGCCATCGATACAGTGCCGCAGGCCGCTACTCCACCATCTTAACCGTCACCGATAACGACAGCGCTACTGACACACAAAGTACATCGATAGATCTTAACGTCGTTATCGCCAGGGCAACTCTCAACAAAGACCCGAACAGTGCCAGCGTTGGCGCTCTTTCATTCGACGCAACAACATCTGAAGTACAGGGCGCAACCCCGGAAGCACCAACTATTGCCACCTACCATTGGGACTTCGGCGATGGTAGCACCGCCGACGGAGCCATTACCTATCACACCTATACGGTAGGGAGTTCATTCTCTGCAACACTGACTGTCACCGATACCAATGGCAACAAAGACAGCGTAACGCTGCCAACAACCTTTTCTCTGTCAGGTGTTATTTCCGCTGCCAGTAATACTGTCGTCGATATCGACGTAAACGATCCTTCCAGACAGAACAAAAAACTCCTTGGCGCCGACTTCCAAACAAACAATGAAGCTTACAGCGCCCAATTGCTTACCAATCCCGTTATCGTCAATGGGTTTGCCAATGCAGAAGGTACCGGCGAACCACCATCGGGCAGCAGCAATTTCTCAGTCGACACCGACCGCTATGACATTTATTCAGCGTACCTGATCAAAGACCAATTTGTATCGCTTCGAGTGGCCGATTTTGACCCCAGCAACCAATCCGGGTATGACCTTGACCTTCAACTCTACGACAGTGACTACAATCTCGTCAGTTATTCAGATTCAATTACAGAGTATGAATCCGTCATCATTCCTGCCGACGGGCAATATTTTATCCGTATCCACAGCTATCGAGGGATCAGCAAGTACATTCTTAATATAGGGAACCAGTCATTAGCCACGGGCGTATCCGCATTTGGCAACAGCGCCGCCATTGTTCCCGGCGAAGCCATCATAAAACAAACTCTCCAGACAGCGGCGAAAACAGGATCGAACAGTACGATAAGCACGTTACAAACAGCATTGCCACAGCTTCAGGGATTATCGCATCAGGAAAAATTTCGGCCGGCCTTAATGCAATTTGACGTAAGCCCATCAAGCACTTTGGCAAAAGGAACGAAATCAATTGCGACAACGTTGGCAGAGAAAAATAATGCCATTCGGCAAACTCTGGATCACATCAAACAGCTTCGATTGCGTGACGACGTCGACTATGCAGAACCCAACTTCCAAGTGACCACCCAGGTTGTGCCCAATGACCCATATTACCCACTTCAGTGGAATTATCCACGAGTCAACTTACCCCAAGCTTGGGAAATAACGACCGGTACACCCGTGTCCGGGACCGTCATTGTTGCCGTTGTTGACAATGGTATAGTACTCAATCACGCCGATCTGACAGATAAGCTTGTTGGCGGTTATGACTTTATTCGCAACACCGACACCAGCCAGGACGGCGATGGTATTGATAGTGACCCAAGCGACCCAGGCGATGGTAGTGATGTCACACCAAACTCGTGGCACGGCACTCATGTAGCGGGGATTATCGCTGCCGAGTCCAACAATAACTACGGAGTTACCGGTGTTTCATGGGGCGCCCACATCATGCCAATTCGAGTGCTTGGCAAGGGTGGCGGCAACAGCTACGACGTCATGCAAGGAATACGTTATGCCGCAGGACTCAGTAATGATAGTGGTA
>CAYNZI010000321.1:0-4075 GCA_964401565.1 uncultured Spongiibacteraceae bacterium | reverse complement strand
AGATCGGGTTGCCTGCGGCCACCTGTCCAATAATTGGGATACCTTTGTTTTCAGGTAGTCGAATACCTCGAGAGGCGCCGGCAATCATTTCGATGGCGCCTTTACGTGCTAAGGCTTTGAGGTGCTCTTCTGCGGCGTTCGCCGATTTAAAACCGAGCTCTCGAGCAATGTCTGCTCGGGTAGGAGGAAAGCCAGATTCTTCAATATGAGTTCGTATTACCGCGAGAACTTCTGACTGTCGTTGCGTGAGCTTGGTCATAGTGTCGTGCTCTTTTATGCCGGAGCTGAAATCACCGGGAATGTTGATTTATCTGTTTTTATATACAGTATCTGTAATTATATACAGCAATTAGCGTGCTGCAAGTAATAACTCAAACTATTTTAATGGGCGGTGGCGTCTATACTGAAGTTACACGTTCGCATGAGGGGTACAGTCGTGGATGAAAGAAAAATGTCTGAAGCATGGAGAGTGTTCAGAATTCAGTCGGAATTAGTGAATGGCATTGAGCTTCTGGCAAAGTTGGGGTATGCAGTATCGGTGTACGGTAGTTCACAGCTTGATGAAGATAATCACTATAATCAGCAGGCAGAGGCGCTGGGTCAAATTTTTGCATCGAATGGACTAGCGGTGATTACCGGAGGAGGCCCCGGCATTATGGAGGCGGCCAACCGTGGCGCATTTGACGAGCCAGGTGTATCTGTAGGTCTTAATATCGATTTGGCCAAAGAGCAGACGGCAAACGAATATCAAGATATAAGTTTGGATTTCCGTTACTTTTTTGTGCGCAAATTTTTATTCGTTAAACAGGCTATTGGGTTTGTTATTTTCCCTGGTGGTTACGGGACGATGGATGAATTGTTTGAGGCTTTGACCCTCGTTCAAACCGGCAAAGTCGATCCATTTCCTATTGTCTTGGTGGGCGTGAAATACTGGAGCGGTCTCATTGATTGGCTGCAACAGACCATGTTGGGGGAGGGGTGTGTCACTCATAGCGATATGAAATTATTCCAGCTGGTAGACACGCCAGAGGAGGCGGCCGATATCGTGCTTAAACATCATGCCAGCGTTTTGAAGGACACTGAATCATCGTAGGCTTATAAATCGTCCAGCACACCATTGACGATATCGGTTTCTATCATGCGGACAGGACCGTTCCAATCTTCGGGGCGTATAGTGTCATCGGGATTCAGGTAATCTTCGCTGCTCAGCTCGTAGGCGTTGCGCCAATCTTCAGGTTCTTCTATTTCCTCGAGTAGCATTTCCTGCCAGGTTTCCAGGTCGTATTCGCTTATAGCGCCGTCAATAAGTTGTGTTTCGATAGTCTGAGCGGCGTCGTCTACCGCGACAATCTCGAACATAATATTTTGCTGAATGTCTTTATACCACTTGCCGACCTGCGGGATAGTTGTGTCCATAATCCAATCTCGTATTAATGGGAAGTGATGTTAAAAATACCATGTTCAGTTGTCCTGTCTATAGTGAGTTCAAAGAGGTGACCTGAGGGTTGTTTTATATCAATTGTCTGTAAAATAAAAAAACACTGTTATTCAAGGGCTTATGATTTGTAAAATGATGCCTGTTGATTTATAAACAGTTTATAATATGAATTAGATATAACAATGTTACTGTTCGATAGAAATCTGTATAAATCATTCGACGAAAAACCATTCACCAATCAGTCTGATGGGCAAAAAAGCGATAATTTAATAATATGCAATCGATAATGGAATACCAATCATTGTTTGATCTTAACCAGGCCGATTTCCCCTGGCTTTGGGAGATTTTCGCGCTGGTTTTAATCACCCTCTGCGCACGTTATGTGCTGTGGTTGGCATTGGGGAGGTTGGCGGTACAGTTACAGAAGACAGCGAATCTCTGGGATGATGCCATGCTTGAGGCTGCCCATAAGCCCGCGCAGTTTTTAGTGTGGTTGATGGGCTTTAGCTGGGTTTTGGAAATATTGATTGAACAGTCCGATGCGGTCATTTTCACGTCGATCGCGCCAGTGCGTGCACTACTTGTCGTTGCGCTATTAGCCTGGTTTTTAATGCGGGTGATTCGCCAGGTTGAAATACGCCTGATGTCAGCGGAGTACACCAGTGAGCCTGTAGACGCCACGACCGTATTGGCTTTGGGAAAGCTGCTGCGGGTGACGATATTTATTACCGCGTCTTTAGTGGTCCTGCAAACGATGGGATACAGTATTTCGGGCGTGCTGGCGTTTGGCGGGGTCGGCGGGATTGCAGTTGGTTTCGCTGCCAAAGATTTACTCGCTAATTT
This sequence comes from uncultured Spongiibacteraceae bacterium, assembly GCA_964401565.1. Classification (GTDB taxonomy): domain Bacteria; phylum Pseudomonadota; class Gammaproteobacteria; order Pseudomonadales; family Dasaniaceae; genus Oceanicoccus. The sequence goes on along the minus strand of CAYNZI010000321.1, from coordinate 1,794 downwards.
TTTTGGCGGTTTGATGATCTACCTGGATCGCCCGTTTGCCGTGGGGGATTGGATTCGTTCTCCCGATAAGGAAATTGAAGGTACCGTTGAGGATATCGGTTGGCGCCAGACACGCATTCGCACATTTGATAAGCGCCCTTTGTATGTCCCCAATGCAACATTCAGCACCATTTCGGTTGAAAACCCATCGCGCATGCTCAATCGACGCATTAAGGAGACCATAGGGGTTCGTTATGACGACGCGTCGGTATTGCCGCGGATAATAGACGACGTCGAGACCATGCTGCGCGAACACTCCGATATTGATAGCAAGCAAACGCTAATGGTTAACTTTAATAGTTTTGGTCCCTCGTCGCTAGATTTTTTCATTTACACGTTTACGCGCACCACCGACTGGGTGGAATATCACGATATTAAGCAGCGTATTCTTTTGCAAATACTCGACATAATTATGGGTCATGGTGCTGATGTGGCTTACCCCACAACAACGTTAAAAATACCTGACTCAATTGCTTACAATAACGGAACGGAGGATGACGGTCGATGATGGGTATTATTGGTGGCACCGGTCTTAATAGCTTTCATCAGGGGGCGCCGGCGGGAGATCGACTGACACCCTATGGTGAAACATCAACGGACATTATTCGCAGTGAGATTGAGGGGGCTTCGGTATTGTTTCTGGCGCGTCACGGTGAGCCGCATCGCATTCCTCCACATCGCGTAAATTATCGCGCTAATATTTGGGCATTGAAACAATTGGGGGTAAGCAAACTAGTGGCGGTCAATGCCGTTGGCGGTATTTCCTCCGAGATGCCCGCGGGCTCATTGATCATTCCAGACCAGATTGTCGATTATAGTTATGGCCGGGATCATACGTTTTACGATGGCGACAATGGTCAATTGGAACATATCGATTTTAGTTTTCCCTTCACTAATGAATTGCGAAAATCTATCGCTGACGCGGCGTCGGCTAGTAATATCAATGTTATCAATGGAGCAACGCTAGGAGTAACGCAGGGGCCCCGATTGGAGTCTGCTGCGGAGATAAACCGGATGGATTCGGACGGTTGTGAGCTGGTCGGTATGACGGCTATGCCGGAAGCGGCGCTGGCTAGAGAGTTAGGTATAGACTATGCGAGTATTTGTCTGGTGGTGAATCCTGCAGCGGGAAGGAGTAATGCATTGATCACTATGGAGCAGATCAATGATGTCCTCCAGTTTGGAATGACGGATGTCAGGCGTTTGTTATTGGCCGTGATTGCCGCGTCATAGCGGCAGTTTTTCCGTTGGTATTCTAGCGTGGACTGACGTCCGCCGTCGGAGGGCTGATCAATGCAGGGAGAGGGATAGGCTCTTCGTCTTTAACGTCTTCGATTTCTGGAAATTCGTAAGGCGTTATTTTTATAACCAGTCCCAGCAGAGGATGATCAATATAGTGCAGTTCATTGCTGCGCATTCTACGCTGCTGGCGAAGAGCGACCGTTTTTTCAGCGGCATAGCTGCTGCTCGCTAAATCGCTAAAGAAGTTATCATAAAGTGGGGCGGGTGGTGAAAATAAACCCTGCCCGGTAGTGACTGAAAAGTCACTGTCTATTGAGAATGCATCATTGCGCGGCATTTCACGATCGGCATTGAGTGGTGTCGGTGCCAGCGGAAGCGTGGGCCATACATAACTGTCCTGGTCTGACGTGGTAACAAAAGTGCTCAGCCATAGATCGGTGTTGATGTGTAAATAGCGTTCAAGTCCCAGTCGGATCGACCCCTCGAGTTCATAGTGATCATCATACAGAGTGC